>WTIB01000106.1 GCA_011522905.1 Crocinitomicaceae bacterium
ATATTTGTACTTTAAGCAGTGTGAAAAAAGTCCTAATCATTACCTATTATTGGCCTCCGAACGGTGGAACAGGTGTCCAACGCTGGATGCATTTTTCGAGACATTTAAAAGCCTTAGGATGGGATATAACTGTTTTCACTCCTGATAATTCTGAGTCTTCCATTCATGACAATAAGCTATTAGACTATGTTAATGGTATTAAAGTTATTAGGTCAAAAATATGGGAGCCGATGGGGCTTTATAAAAAGTTTACGGGTAAAAAAAAGAATCAAAAAATTCAACCAGGATTTTTAAATGAAGGAAAACGTAAAAAGAATTCAGAAAAAATAGCGCTTTGGATAAGAGCTAATTATTTTATTCCTGATGCTAAATGCTTTTGGATAAAACCGTCTGTAAAGAAGATTATTGAATTACAAAAGAAAGAAAAATTCACACATCTAATATCAACGGGGCCACCACATTCAGTACACCTAATTGCAAAAAAAGTCAAAGAACAAGTTTCCATCAAATGGCTTGCAGATTTTAGAGATCCATGGACAAATATTGATTGGTTTCCAAAATTACCTCTTACTTCAAGGTCTCTTAAAAAACACCATTCGATGGAATTTGAAGTACTTTCTCAAGCTGACGAAGTGGTTACCGTAACACCAACATTATCTGAAGAATTGTCGGAAATTTCTGGAAGAGAAGTGTTAACTATAACCAATGGTTATGAGGAAAATGATTTTGAGAAATTTAAATCTCATACAACAGATAAAATAATTTTCTTCCATCATGGCTCAATGAATTCAGACAGAAATCCAATTAAATTATGGGAATTTTTATCAAGCCAAGTTCAAAATTGTGAGGACTGGAATAAAAGATTAGAAATTCAATGCTATGGTGCCATTGACAATAGTATTATAAAAAAAATTGAAGAGCTTGGACTTTTAAAACATCTTAAAGTATCACCCTTTGTTGCTCATGATATGGTAATTAAAGCTCTAGAACAAGCCTCTATTTGTTTTTTGCCAATCAACAAAACCCAAAATGCAAAAGGTATAATGCCAAATAAGCTATACGAATACATTGCCTCAGATAAACCTATAGTTTTAATTGGTCCAAAAGATGGTGATGCCGCCTTAAAACTATCTCAGCAAAAACATGTTCTAATCGCTGATTTCGATGAGGACATTCAGGCTATTGAAATTGAAAAGATATTAAAGTCAGAGGTAGATCAATCATTTAAACACCAATTCAGTCGCAAAAACCTTTCTAAAGAATTAAATGAAGTGTTGATTAAAATGGTTTAGACCTTATTCGTAGTGATTTCCACGTTTGACGATTTTTATTGAACGAGTTAAGACAATTCAATGGATTTAATCAGGAATGAACCAAAAAGTGGTGTTCGTAAGTCCATTGGTAGTTTCATACATTTCATAATCCTTCAATTGTTCAAATACCAACTCGTATCTTTTCCTTTCACTATTGTCAAGAATTAAAATTCCACCTTTTTTAATTTTAGGTAAAATTTCGTGGCAACATTCTGTTCGAGCCCTTCCATCTACAATTGCAAAATCTAATGAATGGTCTTTAATATCATTAAGCGCCCGAAAATAATTAACATAATCCCGCCTAATTTCAAAATCTCTTTTCTCTTCTAAATCAAATACATCATCAACAAAATCTGATTTATCATTTTGTACAACAAATCGATAGTCCACATTTGAGCAATTTAATCCAGTTAGTTTTTCATTTATTAAATGATACCACTCTTCATTATGCTCAACAGAATATAGTTTTGAAATTCTAGGAGCAAAAAATAAAGTACTTGATCCAGAACCGAATTCAGCTCCCACCATATCTTTTTCCAGATATTTTTTAAAAAATAGAATACTTGTAGGAGATAGCCAAGGTGCAGGTCTATTCATCCCTCTAAAAAATGCATACCTAATTTTTAATATTGGACGTAGAATTCGATATAACCAATATCCATTTTCTCCTCTAGATTTCAGATACATTCTGTTTACCCTAAAAAGACCTTGATCACATTTTGCTATTAATTCCTGCCTTGTCATCTTTTAATTTTTTAATCAGTTTAATTAATTTTTGTGATTCTGATTCCCAGTTCATATCCCCTTTAACGAGGTTAAATGCATTTGAAATTCGCTCATCGACCAATGACGGATTGGACATCATTAACTCTATTTGTGCTTTAAAGGACTTAATGTTTTCAGCTTCAAAAACAAATCCTGCATTATGTTGACCAATAATTCTCTTAAATGGTTTGCAATCACTTACTAATAATGGTGACTTGGACATCATTATTTGAAAAAGCTTATGAGGTATGGTATGGTCCGTGTGTGCATTTTTAATGTGAGGAATGACATTTGCTCCTGCATTGTGTATATAATATGCTATTTGATTGAATGGCTTTTGCCCCAATAGGTGAACTTGGTCTGAAACTCCCAAGTTTTGAGCTAAAGTCTCTAAACTATCCAAATAAGACTTATTTCCTGAGCCAAGTATTACGAACTCCACTTTTGAATTGGAGCTTTGAAAAGACTGAACCGCATGAATACCTATCTCCAATCCTCGAACAGGATTTATCCCTCCAACATATACAATATAAAACACATCTTTTTTGAATAAAAAGTCATCTTCATTTTTGACGGTTTGAAAATCAAATTTTTCATAATTGGAGATGACTGATATCTTCTCAGAAGGAATATTATACTCTCTTATTATTTTGTCCTTCATCTCATCAACAACTGCAATGATATGATTTGGAAAACGAATGGCCTTTCTCTCGTATTTCTTCCACCTTTTAGTACTAAAAAATAAACGATCCTTAATGATCTTGAATAGCGACTTTGGCGTCCTTTTTAATGCCAAAAGCATTTCAGGATAATTTTCATGCATGTCCAGTACGATATACTTTCTAGGAAGTAAAATACGAATTGTACGCATCAAGGGTAAATCATGAATATGAATGATTTCACTAGACACTTCTTTTTTAAAAAACGATTTTAAATGCCAATAAAATAGGAAATCGAAAAAAAACAAAGCAGTCAATACATCATTAACCCCCTTTTTACGAAAAGAATAATGAGCTCCTAAGCGAATCACCTGAACGCCATTTATCATTTCTTTTCGAGCTTGCCCCTTTTTCCATCTCGTTACAACCTGAATCTTTATGCCACTATCAGCAAGCGACTCAGCTTCTTTTCTAACCCTGATGTCATTCGGGTATTCACCATCTAAAATCATTGTATACATCAGGCCGAAAAAATTTCATTTAACTTTTCAGCAATGCGTTCAGTGGAACGGCCATCCCAAAGAGGAGGAATTTGACTTTTCTTTTCCCGTAATTGATTTAACTTTTCCAATATTTTTGGTGGATCAAAGTCCATTAATTCATTGGTTCCCATATCAATAGTAATCGGTCGCTCCGTATTTTCTCTCAGTGTAACACAAGGCACGCCAATGAAGGTTGTTTCCTCTTGTATACCACCGGAATCGGTTATTACACCTCCAGATAAGGATATCAACTTTTGAAAAGTAAAATAATCCAATGGCTCCGTATAGATGACCTGAGTAATATCCTCAAAATCACCTGTTAAATTGAAGATGTCAATGTTTTTTTTAGTTCTTGGATGCATTGGGAATATGATTTGAAAATATTTGGAGCAATGCTTTAAAAGCGTCAATATCTTCAATAGACCATCCAAATTATCCACATTAGAAGGACGGTGTAATGTTACTGCCAAAAAGGGTTTGTCCATATCGTATTCAAAGGGAAAAGATTTGCTTTGAATTTCTTGATTAAATGCAATTAAGGAATCAATCATTGTGTTACCCACAAAGAATACTTGATTCATATTCTTACCCTCTTTCCTTAAATTGTCCAATCCACTTTGCTCGGTAACAAAATAATAATCCGACAATTCATCTACAATTATTCTATTTATTTCTTCTGGCATACGACGGTCAAAGCTTCGTAATCCACTCTCCAAATGAGCCAATTGTATACCAATTTTATTGGCGACAATTGCCCCTGCAAGAGTAGAGTTTACATCCCCAACAACAATCAATAGGTCTGGTTTATCATTCATTAGCTCTACACTTAGATGTTGAATGATATGTCCAAGATGTGCAGATGCATCGCCTTCAAATTTGGGAAGAATTACATCCGCCTCTATGCCAAATTGCGTAAAGAAAATACTTGAGACAGATTCGCTATAATGTTGATTGGAATGAATAATCTTCAAATCAAAATGGTCATATTCCTTAAAAACACTCTTAAACTGAGAGATCTTAACAATATTTGGACGAGTACCAACCAGTAAAGAAATCCTAAAGATTTTATTCATCGGCGGCTGTTTTGATATTTTTGATTTCAATAAAAAATATAGCCAAACAACTCAAAATAAGTAAAACCGAACCTATTCCCGAAATGAACGAACCCGTTTCCATAGATTTGGGTTCAAATTTCCATTCAATTTTATGTTTTCCTGCAGGAATCATTACCCCTCGTAAAATATAGTTCACTCTAAAATGTTCTACCAGTTTACCATCTATATAACAATTCCATCCATCAGGATAATAAACTTCACTAAAAACAGCAGGGCCATCAAATTCACTTGAAGCAGCATACTCCAGGTGATTCAAGCCATACTTAGTCAAGCTGATATTAGCTGCATCAATATTCTTAGGCGTTTTGATGTTTTGAAAGTCCTTATGTATTACAGCAGTGGTCCTTAAGTCAATACTAGAATCTCCAAGGGCTTGCATTGCTTCATCTACTGTTTTTACAGTCTTAACATTGCTTACAAACCAAGCATTACCTTGGGCCATTGGATTCTGTAATGCATCTTGATTAGGATTAAGGATACAATACTTGGTATTGAGCATATTTAATATTGGTGTATATTGAAATACAGCTGGTCCAAATTGAGAAGCATTTTGACTTATTAATGCATATTCTCTTTGAATGTAAAAATCTACAAGTTCTTGATAACGCTTCAATTTAGCTCCATGGTATCCACCGATGCTTTTATGATAGTAACTTGTTTCAGTCTCATTAAATGGATTTCCAAGCTTTAAAACTCTGTAATCCGAATTAAGATTAAGAACCGCAAATTCAGCAAGCATCTTTTTTGTTTTTTCGCTTTTTATATCTTCAAACAAATAATATGTGGACATTTTATTTTTGAACTGCCCTACTTTTTTATCGAAATTAGAGATATTTGTCTTTTCATTATTCAGAATACTTAAATCGGATTTACTGGGAGTCACAGGAGGAACTTGACTTAACTGTGCATTTTCATATTTATTTAGGACCGGAAGCTCGTCACCTTCTTCTAAATAATTTTGAGCAGTCAAAGCAGAAATATATTGCAACTCACCCCTTTTATCATTCATATCTTCATCCGAGCTAAGATACCTTAAGGCAACACCAATATTATCTATTGAAACTAAGAAGAGCAGTGATCCTGAAACAATCCATATTGAAGGTTTTTTAATAATCACAGCGTAAACCAACCCAAGAATAAAAAGAGAAAAAATTAATGCCCTCCCAACATCCTTTTTAAATAAGAATTTACGGGCTTCTTTTATTTCCTTTTTTAGATCATTATAATAAGTTTTAACCTCTGGTTTTTCTTGCTCGCCCAAAATCTTTGTGAATTGCTTATTTTCCTCAGAGGTCATAAAGTCTCCACTCATACTTGGTGAAATGTAGAGAAGAGAAAAGAAAACAACTAAAGTACCTCCCGCAATGTAAAACTTCTGCTTTTTATAAAATGAAATCCTTCCATTAAACAAGGCATTCATAAAAAGAATGGCTAAAAGTGGAAATATGATTTGCAACAACACCAATATCATTTTGGAGTCTCTAAACTTATTATATAACGGGAACTTATGAATAAAAAAGTCATTCATTCCACCTGGGTCATTAGATGCGAGAGATAGGGCCAAAATTACTACTGCTACAAGGGACCATTTTAAAGCATCATTTAAAAACAAAATGGCCAAGAAAAAAAGAACAAATATGACTACCCCAAAGTAAAAGGCACCGCCACTCATTGCTTGACCTCCCCAATATCTATTTATGCCTTTAGTAAATGTTTCATCATTCGAGAAATCCTTACCATTTTCGATATCTCTGTCCGCAATATAAGCCATGAGATCCTCATCCTCTCCAAATACATTTCCGCGCTCTCCTCTGGCATTAGGGATAATTGTTGACAACAATTCACCTTCACCATAATTATACTTTAATATATAATCTGTATCTAAACCACTTTTTTTGGATGAATTGATTTTCTTTCCATCAGGTTCAATGGTCAGTTCAGTTTTTCCCCTGGTTGAATACTTACTGTATTCCTGAGTAGTCAAAATATTGCTCATTGAAGGTAAAATAGCAATGATTACCCCAATAAATAATCCACTCAATATTGGAATCAAAGTCTTGTATTGTTTTTCAATAATGATTCGGGTGATTTCACCTAATGCAACAAAAGCCATTATAAACATGAGGTAATATGTCATTTGTAAATGATTGGCAGAAAGATTTAGTGCTAAAAACAAGGCAAAAACAGCACTTCCTAGTAACCACTTACCCCTAAACGCAAGTATCATTCCTCCTAATGCAGGAGCCATGTATGCGATTGCATTTACCTTACTCATATGGCCCGCTCCAAGGTATAATATATTTATTGTTGAAAATCCAAATGCAATCGCACCTGCAATCGCAAGCCAAGGATTTACTCTTAAACACATTAAAAGGATATAAAAACCGAGCATTGCAATAAATAAAATCCCAGCAGGCCTTGGTAGTCCTACTTTAATTATTTGGTCAATTGTATTGATGTAATTATTCGAATGAAGCACCGATATTTGATAGGCGGGCATACCGCCAAACATTGAATTCGTCCACAAAGGTTCTGTCTCGTTCATCACCCGGTGATCTACGATTTCTTTCGACATCCCTTTAAACTTATTAACGTCGTCTTGAATTAAGTGATATCCTTTAAATAATGGAGAAAAATAAATTGACACAATAACCAAAAATATCAGTAACGCGACTAAATGAGGAATTAAAGACTTAAGTTTCACATTCATAATTATTTATTTGAATTTGAGTACAATTCCACATCCTCTTTCGATATAACGGGACCACAAAGTATGACAAGTCGTTCAATGATATTTCTGAGCTCTCTGATATTACCTGTCCAATTGATCTTTTTCAAAGCTTCAATAGCTTTATCGTCGAAACTTTTAGTAGGAATACCTTGATCTGAGCAAATTAATTTTATAAAATGATTGGCAAGTATTGGTACATCATCAATTCTGTCATTTAGAGAAGGGACATGAATGAGAATAACGGCTAAACGGTGATAAAGGTCTTCGCGAAATTTTCCATTTTCAATCTCCTTTCTTAAATCTTTATTTGTAGCAGCAATAACTCTACAATCCACTTTAATGTCTTTTTCGCTACCAACTCGTTGTATCACATTTTCTTGGAGAGCCCTAAGCACTTTTGCTTGTGCGCTGGCGGACATATCTCCAATCTCATCAAGGAACAGCGTACCTCCCGAAGCCAGCTGAAACTTTCCTTTTTTATCCTTCACGGCAGAAGTAAATGCGCCTTTAACATGTCCAAAAAGCTCACTTTCGATGAGCTCAGCAGGAATTGCTGCGCAATTCACCTCAATAAATGGCATTTTTCTACGATTCGAATTGTCATGTAAGGATCTCGCGACTAGCTCCTTTCCTGATCCATTTCCTCCTGTCACCAGCACTCTAGCATCAGAAGGAGCCACTTTTTCAATCATTTCCTTGATTTTTAGAATTGCATCCGTTTCTCCAACAATTGAACTTCCTTTAAATTTCTTTACAACAGTTTTCAAGGATTTGGTCTCTTCAACAAGCTTATTTCGGTCAGTAGCATTTCGAAGTGTAACTAAAATCCTATTTAAATCAAGAGGTTTTTCGATAAAGTCAAAAGCACCATCTTTAATGGCCTGAACAGCCGTTTCAATATTACCATGTCCACTAATCATAATAATTGGTGTTTCAACATTAAGCTTTATGGTTCTAGATAGGACATCCAATCCATCAATTACAGGCATTTTTATATCACAAAAGATCAAATCATATTCATTTTTTTGAATCAATTCCAATCCTTCTTTTCCATTTTCAGCCTCCTCTACATTACATTCCTCAAATTCCAATATTTCACGCAAGGCCCTTCTAATGGCTTTTTCATCATCTATTATTAGTACTTTCATCTATCTAGTTTACTTTCCGTTCTAGCATTGGGACAAATTTAAAAGTGCCGAAATCTTCTTCACTAATTTTCCCTTCACTGTCTTTTTTGAGTTTAATCATTTTTTGCTCTTTCCCAGCCCCAACCGGAATTACTATAATTCCGCCATTTTTAAGCTGCGTCAATAACTCAGCCGGAACTTCTGGAGCGCCACAAGTTACCAAAATTCTATCGTATGGCCCATAAGTTTTGTTTCCCTTATATCCATCACCAAAAAATAAACGAGCTGAGAATTTAAAATAATCGATCATTGCCTTCGCTTTCTTGTGCAATTCCTTATGACGCTCAATACTAAAAACTTTGGCTCCAAGCTTACATAGAATACAAGTCTGAAAACCAGAACCAGTGCCTATTTCAAGTACCTTCATCCCCTTTTCCAATTCAAGTAACTGAGTTTGAAAAGCAACCGTGTAGGGATGAGAAATCGTTTGGCCTGAACCTATTTGAAATGCCATATTTTGATATGCTTGTGCTTCAAAAACCAAATCTAAAAAGTAATGTCTCGGCACCGCATCAAATGCTTGTAGAATAGCATCATCAACTATTCCCATTTCTTTAAGCTTGGTAATTAACATTTTTCTTTTACCCTTATGCTTATATGAATCTTTTAAATGCTTCATTTCATTAGACAGTTGAGATGTAAATGCGAATCACAAGTATGTAAAAACACGACAGCAAATTTAATTTGAATTATCGATATATGTGATGATAAACATATATTAATTCTTAACTTTGATATCCAGTTTAAATGTGCATTTTTTGCACTTCATTTATGGAAAAAGAAAATAGCTTAAATTGGTACGTAGTTAAAACACGTTCGCGTGCAGAGGTAAAAGTAGCTGAAAGGATAGACTCAAAAGGATTACATGTTTATTTGCCTTTACAACGGACCATTAGGCAATGGAGTGATCGAAAAAAGAAAGTCGATGTCCCTTTAATTTCAAATACTCTTTTTGTTCACACGAATGAAAAATCTTTAAGCTTATTGTACGATGTTCCTGGTTTTCATTCCATTTTACATTTTCTAGGAAAGCCCGCTCTTGTTCGGCAAAATGAGATCAATAATTTAAAATTACTTCTACAAGAAAATGTCGAATTCGAAAAACAAGAGTTTCAAGAATTTACAAAAGGAGCAAAAATAGAGGTTATTCGTGGGCCTTTACAAGGAATTATTGCAACTTCTATCAATGAAGGGCGTACACACAAACTG
>WTIB01000161.1 GCA_011522905.1 Crocinitomicaceae bacterium
TGATTAAATTCTTCATACGCTGCTGATGAGAGCTCTTTTTTCTTTAACCTTCTTGCTTCTTTTCTTAAGGTCTTTGATTTTTTTAAATGGTCTTTTAGTTTATCAACTGTTACACTTAGCTCAGATTCAGCCTCTTTGAGTTCACTCTTCATGTTCTGATAATCTGTAGTGTTTTCAAGTGTTAAAATTTCTTCAGTAAGGAGGTCAACCTTTTTCTCTTCTTTTTTGAAAAAACTGTCCTTATCATGAAGATCAAAAATGGGAGGAACATAACCCTCAGGATATTCATTTTGATCCAGTTTTCCAGAAAAGGCTTTTAGAAAACCTAACTCACCATTGGTGTTTTTAACCATAAGCACACCGAACATTTTACCTTGTACATCAAAATCGTGTTGAATAGGGCTTGAGTCAAGCTCCTTTTTTAAGATGCTCGAGGCAATTAAAGAGAGCTCATTAGGGATATGATTAAAAGGAAAATTAAAGGATGAGGGAATGTGAACCTTATCAGTATCAAGTTCAAGAGCATGAAAACAAAGCCTTTCTTTCACAATATGGCGAAGATACTACAGGCTCAGGACATTCTCAAGAAAAGGAAGCCTACTTAGGGACGTAAGCCTCATAGTTTTTATCTTCTTCCATTGACGAATCCTCAAGACCTAAAGTAACTTGTTTACATACAGATTCAATAATTTGTATGGAGCCACCATTAAACTTTGGGTCAATTTTACCCGAGGTGACTGACCTCATTGTAATCAAAACATCACTTCTTTGACCATTTGATATTAACGCCAATACATCTGAAGGAATCGCATAGCTTCCTACTTTGGTTTGAATGGAGCTAAGCCTAATTTCTTGAGTTCTATCTTCATTTCCGAGTTCCAGATAATAATCGGTTCCTACCTCATTTAAATTACCCCAGCGAACAACGAGCGCAGAGCTCATATTGTGGTATTCGGGAACGCTTATATCTCCTAAGGCGATTTCTGGAGAATTTATAGTACATGGATATGTTTTATCATCTGCTAGCTTTATTTGAAATTCGTATTTCCTTTTAGGAACAAGTTCTATATGATCCAGCGAATAATATGGAGCCCCTCCTACTTCAGTATGAACACCGAGGGGTTTATTGTTAAGCGAGACACTGCCTTTTAGTAAATCGATACTATTGTTGTTTTTGTCATTTAGATAAACGACGAGCTCTGTATTTGTTCTTCCCAGCTCATTTTCATGCTTTGTCAAGGTAATTTCTGGAGAAATAAGCGCAGGGTTGTTTAATTCAACATCCGATAAAGGGGAATTTTCCTTGCAACCAAACATAAATGTTGGCGCAAGTAATAATAAAATAATTTTTTTCATGGTTTTTAACGATTTACTTCAATAACTCTGTGAGTCGCTTTAAATAACACAAAAAATGTTAATCTTTAGCGCGAAATAATTTAGCGAATGAGATCTAAAACACTCGGAAGCATTTCATTTACCCAAAGAGAGTATTGATATCCACTAGGGTGTAGGTTGTCTGCAGCAAGGGCTCCATCAGAATCACCTAGCTGTCTTGATATCTCCGTAACATTTATAAATGGAAAACCTTCTTCAGTACATCGTTCTGAGATATATCCATTATACATATCAATATCGTTGGCTATATTTTCACTATTACTACTTCCAAATGGTGTAACGCCATAGTCAGGAATAGAGACGATGAATATACGCTCTTTACCAACCGCTTCGATTGCGATATTCACCAATGAATCAAATTCAGTTTGAAAAATATCAAAAGGCTGACTCCAGAATTGATTGTTTACACCAATTAAGAGGGAAATAAGGTCGTAGTCATTCAATGTTGAATCAGCAATTCCATTCAATAAATCACTTGTTTTCCAACCTGTTTGAGCAATGATTTGTGTTTTTTGTACATCTATACCATTAGATTCTAATTGTGCACTGAGCTGATTGGGCCAGCGTTCATTTTCTTCAACCCCTTGTCCTATGGTGTAGGAGTCTCCCAGAGCCAAATACTTAACAGTAATGGTTGGCTGCGGAGCCTCTTTCTCTTCACAGGAGTAAAGAGAGAGAATGATTGCTATGACTATATAAAGAAAATTTGATTTTTCATGTTTATAACGTTTAGTGTAAAATGTGTTGCTGCCCCGAGTGGCAACTATGATTTTTTAGCCATTGTTAGCTTTATTTTTTTATACAAGTAGATATTCAAAAGAACACTCAATATAAACAGCAGGTATGGAATAATATTGGTCATCCAGAAAAGATAATTAATTAATCTACCTTCTTTAGGAGTGCTTGCATTTTCAAATTTGATTATTTCTGGATGATATAATCTAGAAAAGTTGCCTTGTCCTTGTTGACCACTTGGATTATCACCCATGGTCCAAATATTTCCATGGCTATCTAC
>WTIB01000190.1 GCA_011522905.1 Crocinitomicaceae bacterium
CAAGTGTAGAAGAAAACCTAAAAACTTTAGGAAGATATCTTGTCCTTCGTTTTAAGGTTGTAACGTTTTTAAAATTAATGTATATTAGTTATAATAGTAATGGTTATGAAAACTACAAATTATAAAAAAATAGCCTTCTTTTTAGCATCAATTGTGCTTTTAGGTTCTTGTGCAAAAGAAAGGTCTACCGCAACTGGTTGGGAATATAACAACTATGAAAATGGTGGTTTTGAAAAGTTCGATGCCAAAGAACAAGAAACTGGCCCAGGTCTTGTCTTCATTGAAGGTGGTACTTTTACAATGGGAAGTACTGAAGAAGATGTCATGAATGATTGGAACAATAGCGCTTCTCGCGTAACTGTTTCTTCATTTTACATGGATCGCACTGAGGTAACCAATTTGCATTGGATGGAATATGTCAATTGGATGCGTCGTGTTTACAACAAATCGTATCCCCATATTTACAAAAAATGTCTACCGGATACATTAGTTTGGAGATCTCCTCTATCTTACAGAGAAAAATATGTTGATTATTACCTGAGACACCCATCTTACAGGGATTACCCAGTTGTTGGGGTTTCTTGGTTGCAGGCAAATGATTTTTGTAAGTGGAGAACTGATCGTGTGAATGAAGCTATTCTTGTAAGAGAAGGTATTATAAAATGGCACTTTGCAAATACTTATGACCATCAAAATTCAGATGTTGGTGCAGCCAATAGAAAGGGATATAAGGATGGATATTCTTCCTCTCCTGAAAACATGTTCTCGACAGAAAATTACTTAAATGGTAATTATGTCGTTCATACAGGTAAAAGAGAATTGAATAAAAAAGGAGAACCCACTGGGAATATTGAAGGTGGTTATACCCTTGATAATGGAACAAAACTTTCTCCAAAGGATAGTTTAGGAAGAAGTGTACCAAGAGATCCTTATCAGCTTCAAAATTACGACCCCGTTTACGCAAATGGTTCTAGACTTGGATCTAGACCGGTGAAATTGGAGGATGGAATTTTACTACCAAAATACAGGCTTCCAACTGAAGCAGAGTGGGAATTTGCAGCGCTTGGATTAATTGGAAACCTTGATCCAAACTCAGAAAATATTGATTCTAGGAGAATCTATCCATGGGATGGGCACTATGTCCGTAGAAAAGAAGACCAATGGGCTGGTGCAATCCAGGCCAACTTCATTAGAGGTAAAGGTGATTACATGGGTGTATCTGGCGCTCTTAATGATGGTGCAGATGTAACTGCCAGAGTAGATGACTTTTGGCCAAATGATTATGGTCTTTATCATATGGCCGGAAATGTTTCAGAGTGGGTAATGGATGTTTATCGTCCTACATCAAACGAAGTGACTGACGATTTTATGCCATTCCGAGGAAATGTATACACTACACAATTGTTACGTCCTGATGGATTGCATGATAAACCAGTTCAAGCTCAGGATAACCTTTACGACGTATATGGTATGAAAGAATTTGTGAATGAATTCGCAAGAGCAAAATATTTGGCGTTGACTGGTGGTTTAAAGAATAAAACGGTTAACGACTTTAAAAACCAGGAAGATCCTTCTTACATTTCTAACTACATAAAAGAAAACCCAAATGAGTACATAGACTTTTCATCTAAGAGTAAAAACTTAAAGGAGATGAATGGTGTGTTCTTGGTACTACGAGGAGATTCAGTAACCGTATCTGCAGATGCATCAAAACTCGATGAAATCGGAAGAGAATTCGAATGGGTCAATGGAGATGCTGATTTATTGAGTGGGACCGTGAAAGATACCTCGATTGTTATTTCATTTGGTGAAGCTAAAGAATATAAGATTTCTTTAACACAGGATGGTACGAGCTACAACGAAACTAAAAAATTCAAAGTATTCGACAACAAGAAAAAATACAATGAATATGTGAATTATGTCAATTCAAAAAGAGGTCAGGTTCTAGGTAATTCTAGACAGAATCCAAGAAAATTTCAGTTTAATGCACCAAAAGACGGATACGTTTATGGTTACAATAAATTTTCTAAGAATGACAGCATTGAATTTGCAATATTAGATGATATTAATGGTGTATTAGATACCGCAATCTATCTTTTCAATAAGGGAAATGCTACTAAAGCTTCGCACTATCTTGAAGTGAGTTTATTTGGTAATCAGCATAAGGAAGACGTTCTGTCAATCGAAGATTACCGAGAAGGCCATTTTAAAGGTAAACTATACAATGGTCAAAATGACGAGAATTTTGTACTCGATAATCCGGGCTCCTCTGAAAACCCTTTTATTGTTGGAAATGTAGAAAAAGCACTTGCAGAAATTGGAGTTTACTATGTTCAAAAGAAATATGAGATAAATGATAATGAAGATGGTAAAATGATTACTGAAGCGAATCTTAAAAGT
>WTIB01000238.1 GCA_011522905.1 Crocinitomicaceae bacterium
TTTCATAAACACAAATATCAAAGGTTGTCGTAGCTGGAATATCTGAACCCCAATCGTATACCAAAATGTAATACACCTGACCTACAACCAAACCATAAAAGGTCTGAGTCTCAACACCCCCATTTGCAGTATTATCAATACAGGGCCCCTCTTGAACTAGTGCGCCGCATGTTCCACCAAAAACGCCAAAAACCGCATCAAAAGAAGAAGATCCATCCACTGTAACTGTCATGGTCGACTCGGTGGCAGTGAACTGAAAATAGACATCATCATTTAAGTTACCAGTACACGTACCATTACTTAAAAATTGAATATTGTTTCCAAAAACATCACCATTCACGTAGGTACACGAAGTTCCTGGTGTCAAAGCTGTTGCCGAAGAACAAATATCCCCCTGACCAAAGGAATTAAATCCCGTTAATATTGTGAAAGCAAGCATGAGCATAATGCCCATGTTTAGAAAGCTCTTTTGTGATTTTTTTTGAATACTACTCATCTTCGAAGTCTTTCTTAAATGAATGATATAAGGAAATTTGTTCTGGGCTAATATCTTCTCTAGAGTTCAAGCTCTCAAAGACAAAAATATAGTTTAACCTTTGTGACAATGAATTAGATTCAAGTTGATCTAACAAAAGCAAATTGTTATCTAATTTTGCCAACTTAATTTCTTTTTGAGTATTCCAATATGAATTGGAGATTTCCTTTAATTCACTATTATAATAATCTTCGTTTGGAATATTCTTTCTTGTGCTTTTTACCTTATTTTGAGTGATAAAACCGTTTGGTTTTGTATGACCTTTAGAGATGGCTTCGCGTTCACTTGAATGTTTTACGGACGGATAACTTCCGGATTCAACCTGGATAGAATTTGATTGTCTTAACGAATTTTGACTTGACGGTTCTTTGGATACCTTTTCGTGTGTTCTTTGATGAATGTTTTCTTTAGGCTTAAGAACCTGTGCCTTAAAGCTGCTGTTATTGATTAAAAAGAGCAGAATAATGAGGGTACAATTGTATTTCACTTGATTAGTTTTAGTATAACTCCCTGTTTGATTGAAAGACGGAATTATCAAATTTGGGGTTGCTTCAAATAAATAGTTTTTTTGATAAAAGTTGACGCGAAATTACTTCTAATTCTAAACTTTACAAAATTTCAAAACACCAAGTGTTTATCTTAACACTAATACATGACCTACAATAATTTTTCTCTCATCTGTTTGAGGGTTTTTGTAAGTTATTTTCCAGGTATATATACCATCTGCAACAACCCCTGCTTTATCACTGTAGCTACCATCCCATCCTATTTCTGCATTTTTCGTTTCAAATATCAACTCACCCCATCTGTTAAAAATTAACATTGAGAAATTAAATGGATCAAATCCCGAGTAAAAAATAGGGGAAAAAATCTGATTAAAATTGTCTCCATCTGGGGTAAATGTATTTGGTACGTAAAACACCTCTTGCTCGTCATAAGGAATTACATGATCCACTGTGTGAATACATCCAAATTCACTGATTGCGGTAAGACTCACAATTACCCCCTCCTCTGTTTCTCCAAAAAGATGTGTGGGGTTTGTAATATTACTTGTCGCCCCATCTCCAAAATCCCACAAATAATCAACCGCACCCAGACTATTATTACTAAAAGTAACCTGCTCATTCACGTCAGTAAAAGTTTCTGGGCTAAATGTAAACTGCGCAATAGGATCTTCTTGCACACAGATGTAGTCATTAATTGTCATGGTATTTGAACACCCGTTTTCTTCTACGACTAATGTAACGTCATAGCAGCCTGAAGATGTAAATAAAGTGTTTACACTTGCTCCATTCAGAACTTCTCCATTTCCAATCGTCCAAATATTATTACCTGTTGAATTACCACTTTCAAGTGAAACGTTTAAGGGTGCGCATCCTTCAAGGTTATCCGCGGAAAAAGAAACTGTTGGTAGAGGGTTTACAACAATATCCATTGTTGTACCTATCGCACATTCTCCTGCATTCACCGTAAAGGAATAAGTTGTTACACCTACGACAGAGGTATTAATTGTTGACGGACTCCAGGTTCCAGAAATATTGTTAGTTGAGATGTTACTTAAATTGTCTACTGTTAACTCATCTAAGCAATATGGCCCTAAAGCATTAAAAAGCGGAGTTACTGGTGGATTTACAGTCACAATTATAGTTTGAGGGGCTCCTATACAGGCACCCAATATAGGAGTAATAGTATATTCAACTGTTCCTGGGTTTGTGCCAGTGGCTGTCAAGGTTTGTGTTATTTCTAAACCTGGAGCATTTATTCCTGAACCGGAGCTTGCTCCTGATGCTCCATTTTGAATAACAGTCCAATCGAAGCTTGTCGCATTTGAGCTTGCCACATTAATTACAGCATCTTCTCC
>WTIB01000140.1 GCA_011522905.1 Crocinitomicaceae bacterium
CAATAAATGTCACCGAATCCATTACCGGTGAGGTTTAGTTAGGTAAAAAGAATTTTATATTTGAAACCTTGCGTTAATATCAATTAAAAGTTACGTCAAACTAGCGAATCGCTTTATTATAGTCTACGAGCAATCTTTATTTTGCTTTTTATGTAACGTTTTGTATTGAAATATTCCATTGAATTGACCCCTATTTTTTTTGCAAATCCAAGCAAAATTTAAGATTTTTAGAGTCTAAACAAATGTCAATGAAATCTATAGTAGTAACAGTTACCTTTCTCTTTATTTTCCTAAATGTTAACAGCCAAAAAATTTACAGGTGGTATCAAGATGGAAAAATCATTTTTGAACTTGCTGAAAATCAAGTAAAATACAAAACAATTGAGGGCTTTGTCCCTGAAGCGCACATGCCTTTTTCAAATGCATTAATTGATCAATTCGGTATTGAATCATTAGAGCTGCTTCACCCTAACATTCAAGACGCTCGTCTTTCGAGGACATACGAAATACAGTTTAGCGAAATTGAAAAAGTTGAAGAGCTCATATCTCAGCTTAGGCAGACTCTAAATGTCACCTACGTCGAGAAAAAAGAGCTTCACGAATCTTTTCTCACGCCAAATGATCCGTATTTCACTACCTCTTTTAACAATGGAATGTGGTGTCTTTATCAGGTGAATGCTCCTCAGGCCTGGGATATATCTACAGGAGATGCGAATGTTGTTGTTGCAGTCACGGATAATGCCATTCAAATCAACCATCCCGATTTAGTCAACAAATTGGTTCCTGGTCGTGATGTAGTAGACGATGACAACGACCCGTCTCCTTGTGGAGGTAATGACGGTTTTCATGGCTCGCACGTGTCAGGGACAGTTGGTGCTGAAACCAATAATAACCTAGGAGTTGCATCCATTGGTTTCAATATTAGCGTGATGCCGATTAAAATTGGTAACTGCTCAACTGGTGCTTTAACTGCCGGTTACGATGGAATTATTTGGGCTGCAGACAATGGAGCTGATGCCGTGAATATGTCCTGGGGTGGCGGAGGTGTATCCACTTATGGACAGAATGTTTGTAATTATGCATGGAATCAAGGTTGTATTCTTATTGCCGCTGCTGGTAATGATAATACTAATCAGCAATTCTATCCCGCAGCTTATGACAATGTTGTCAGTGTTGCAGCAACAACCAGTGGAGATGCAAAATCAAGCTTTTCGCAATACGGAACATGGATAGATGTATCAGCCCCAGGTTCTCAAATTTTGAGTTTAAATGCAGGTACAGGCTATTCAATGTCGCAAGGAACGTCAATGGCCTCTCCAATGGTAGCAGGCTTGGTAGGACTTATGATTTCTCATGCTCCATCAGCGAGCCCATCAGATATTGTAAACTGCCTCCTTTCCTCAGCTGATGATATCGACGGAGCGAATCCAAATTATGTTGGACAACTAGGATCTGGAAGAATTAATGCAGAAGAGGCCTTAATTTGTCTTAACGGATTTACTTATAGTCTTGATGCGGGAATTACCGGAATTAATGAACCTACTGGACAGCTCTGTACTGGAACAGTAACTCCAGAATTTGAACTTCGGAATTTTGGAAGTCAAACCTTAACTTCTGCGACATTGACCTATGATTATGATGGAGTGAATCCTCAAGTGATTAATTGGACAGGATCTCTCGCTCAAGGTGGAGTTGAAACCATTACCTTACCTACAACTACATTATCAACTGGCCCTCATACGCTTAACGTAAGTTGCAGCTCACCGAATGGTTCTGCTGATCAAAACAATTCAAATAACAATCAATCCAGTTCATTTACCATTATCCCTGATGGTCAAATAGTGACTGTCGAGATAACAACCGATTGCTGGGGAGCTGAAGTTCAATGGAATATTACGGAACCAGGAGGTACCACAGCTTTACTATCGGGTGGGCCATACGCGGACATAACTGGTGGAGAAACCTACCAAACATCTGGTTGTTTGGCTTCAGGATGCTATGAATTTACAATTACAGATGGATATGGAGATGGAATGTATGGAAGTCAATATGGCTCATGTACAGTCGATGGTTCATACAGCATTGAATCCAATGGCAATGTGTTGGCCTCAACCATCGCACCGAATGCTGATTATGGTTCCGAGGAAGTGAACCCATTCTGTATTACCTCTAGCCTATCCTATGATGTAGGCGTAAGTGACATATTAAGTCCATCAGGGACTGTTTGTGGGACTTCCATTGATGCACAAGTTGAGATCTTTAATAATGGTTCCCAAAACATATCATCTGTAGATATTACGTATGACTTTGGCGGTGGACCTATGTCTATGACATATAATGGCAGTATCCCTTCTGGAAGTTCTGAAATGGTTACACTTCCGAACTACGTGGCTAACGCTGGAGCAGGTACTTTAAATGTAACGGTTTCGAATCCTGATGGAAATCCAGATGAGAATGGATTGAATGATAACATGTCGTCTGACTTTTTGGTATACGATGGTTACATAGGATTACCTTTTACCGAAGATTTCGAATCCAACAGTTTCACCACAAATAACTGGAATCTAACAAATAATGATAACGATATTACATGGGAGATTGTATCCGTAGTAGGAACAACACCTGGTGATAAAGCAGCCAAAATAGATTTTTATAATTATGAAAATGGTGATGAAAGAGATGCATTTCAGACGCCAGCATTTGATTTTGGTTCGTATACGAATATCGAGATGTCTTTTGAACATGCTTTCAGAAGATATAACCAAGAATCTAGAGACTCCTTAGCGATATTAATATCTACTGATTGTGGAAATTCTTTTGAGTATTTAGGAAGTTACGCAGAAGACGGAACAGGTTCGTTCGCAACTGCATATACTTCGACGGTAGAATTCGTTCCCACCGCTGCAGATTGGTGCATGGGTACAGTTGGTTCTGATTGTTTTACAATTGATTTAAATGCTTACTCTGGTATTACTGGTGTGATCATTAAATTCGAATCTGTCAACAATGGAATTAATGGAAATAACCTTTTCATTGACAACATAAATATCACCGGTGATGCAACGAATAATCCACCTACAGCATCGTTTAGCCCTCAAAATGCTTCAATATGTATAGGTGATGCCATTCAATTTGACGATAATTCGCTAGGTGGTGTTACCAATTGGGATTGGAATTTTGGTGATGGTACCTCGAGCTCGGATGCGAATCCCACTCATCAGTATAGTAGCCCTGGATCTTACACTGTTGTTTTGACGGTTACCAATAGTAATGGAACAAATTCGACCTCAACTACCGTAACGGTAAATGATCTTCCAAATGTTTCACTCACTACACCAAATAATTCGGTTTGTAGCTCGGCTTCTTCATTTAACTTGCAAGGCTCGCCTTCAGGAGGAAATTATGCTGGACCAGGTATGAATGGTAATGTATTCAATCCCTCAACTGCTGGACCAGGAACTCACACCATAATCTACACATACAGTGATAACAATGGTTGTGCTGCTTCTGACCAGGTAACTATTAATGTCGATGCTGGCCCAAGTGTTTCTCTGGAGAGCCCCAATACTGTTGTATGTCTTACAGATAATTCATTCAACCTTTTAGGTTCACCTGTTGGTGGAACTTATTTTGGTTCTGGTATGAGCGGAAATGTATTTACACCTTCAGCCGCCGGTCTTGGAACTCATATCATCAGCTACACTTACACCGACAACAATGGATGTACAGCCTCTGATGAATTGACTATTATTGTTGAAGATTGTACAGTTGGTATCGAAGAAAACCTACTCAACGATATTATTCTTTATCCAAATCCGAATGATGGAATGTTCAGACTATCAAATTTAAGCTCTGGTATGGAGATGAAAATATTCAGTGTTGACGGTAAACTCATCTTTAATGAAGTTTCGTCTGATGAACAAGAATGGATTCAACTTAAAGTAGAACCAGGTATGTATACCTTAAAACTCGAATATAACGGAGCTCAACGAAACATAAGATTTGTTATTCGATAAATAATAATGGAGAGAAATCTATAACACATAGGTTTTTCTCCTTTCTTTAATCTTTGTACACAAAAATTCAGTAGTTGCATTAATCATCTTTCGCATCTCGCGTTTAATGATATCATTTAGGTGGTGTTAATGTACTTTGAGTCAAAGCTGTTATGAAATTAGATATGTGAACATACTAAGCGCATTTCTTAATATTTTCTTAATCTAAAATTAATTTATCCAAAACCTCATCCTATTTACTTTGAAATAAAAAGGATCGTGCAATCAGGAATTAAAAAATCAATACTTATTGTCGATGACGACAAAGATATTTTAACGTTTCTCAGTTATAATTTACGCAAAGAAGGTTACAGGATTTTTACGGCGACAGATGGTGAAGAAGCCTTTGCCCAGGTGAAAAAGATTCAACCATCACTCATTTTATTGGATGTAATGATGCCTGTCCTTGATGGTATAGAAGCCTGTAGGTTGATTCGTTCTATGCGTTTGAATGAACAGCCCATAATTGCGATGCTCACAGCACGTTCCGAGGAATATTCAGAGATAGCCGGTTTTGAGGCTGGAGCGGATGACTACATCAATAAACCTATTCGTCCTAGATTATTGATTAAGAAAATTGAATCACTACTTCGAAGAAATTACAATCTGACCAATACTATTTCTCAATCCGAGGAACATGGAATATCAATTAATAGAGAAAAATATTCAGCAAGTAAGGATGGCCATGAAATTTCGCTCCCAAAGAAAGAATTTGAATTAATGGAGCTGTTTGTCAGTAATACCGGAAAAGTTTTTGGACGTCAGCAAATTTTATCCTTATTGTGGGATGAAGATACCATTGTAGGTGAAAGAACAGTTGATGTTCACATTAGAAAGTTGCGTGAAAGATTTGGCAACGAAATCATAAGAACAATAAAAGGGGTCGGTTATTTAATGCCTTAGCTTTCAAAACATTTCAACATTTTAAAATGAAATGACCAGCGCTCAATACGCTCACAATTGAAATACTTTAAGCTTTAAAATTGTTTAATTCCTTAGAAGTATATTCCTTAATTAATTGTTTTACAGCTACTTAAATCCATGTTAAGTTAATGTTAAGGATTTTGACTCATATTTAACGTAAAGATTACATTAGATTAATCCAGTATTATCAATATTGAAAGAAATTTGTATTGTGAATTTGAAAAATGAAAAAACAAAAATTATGAAAAAAACAATTCTATTCTTCGCGGCAGCATCGATGATAGCCGTAACTAGTTGTAAGAAAAAAGGGTGTACTGATCCAATGGCGTCTAACTACAATACAGAGGCTGAAAAAGATGATGGTTCTTGTACCTACCCAGAGGATGAAAGTATTGTAAATGTAAATACCAATATTACTACCAATACAACTTGGACATCAGATAAAGTATACGTTCTAGGTGGAAGAATTGCTGTTGAGGCAGGAGCTGAATTAACCATTGAAGCGGGTACCATTATTAAGGGAGAAGCTGGAACAGGTCCAAATGCAACTGCTTTATTGATTGCTAGAGGTGCGAAACTTTACGCAAACGGAACTGCAGATGCCCCAATTATTTTCACATCTATTGCAGATGAGATTATGCCTGGTGGTAAAGTAAGCCCAAACCTTGACCCTAGTCTGAATGGTTTATGGGGAGGATTAATTGTTTTAGGAAATGCACCCATATCAGCTGCGAATGATGCTATGCAGATAGAAGGAATTCCTGCTTCTGATATAAATGGTTTGTACGGTGGCTCTGACGCTACAGATAATTCCGGATCGATTACTTATGTATCTATTCGTCACGGAGGAGCAAACATTGGTGAAGGAAACGAAATCAATGGAATTACTTTTGGAGGCGTTGGAAATGGTACTGTTGTAAATAATGTTGAGGTAGTTGCTAATCAAGATGACGGTATCGAATTTTTTGGAGGTACTGTAAATGTAACCAATGCGGTTGTTTGGAATGCAGGTGACGATGCCATTGATACAGATCAAGGTTGGTCTGGTACTTTAGATAACTTTATCGTAGTTAACCCTGGTGATGAGTGCTTCGAGCTTGATGGTCCTGAAGGCGCTACATCCGGAATTCACACAATTACAAACGGCACAACTTATGCCGGAAATGCTCAAGGTTTGGTTGATTTAGATGATAACTCTGCATTGTACTTCTCAAACCAATATTTCTTCGGGGTTCAAGATGGACAGACTTTTGACCAACTTCCTACGGCAGATGGATTCTTAGAAGCAAGTAATTTTGAAGTTACTTTACCCGCAGGTGGCGTATTGACTAATTTCTTTGTTGATGGTTCTGATGCTTTCACAACTGAAGTTGCAGAGGGCGCGAACACTACTGGAGCAGATGCTTCTGTATTGACAGGATGGACTTGGGCAGGATTAAGTGGAAATCTTGCTGGATTTTAATATAATTGAAATATGTATTCAATTGAACTCGCAGTTTTTGACTGCGGGTTCTTTTGTTGTAAAAAAATAACCTATGAATAATTTTTGTCTTTCTTTCATCTTTTCACTTACCCTTTTTAGTTTTTATGGTCAACAAGGAATCGTACGAGGTTCAGTAATTGACAACTCCACAGGAGAATTATTACCAATGGTAAAAATTCAGGTTGAAGGCATGAATAAAGGTGCTTTTTCAGATTTAGATGGAAAATTTGAAGTAAAACTCGACCCTGGAACATACAACCTTATTTTTTCTATGTATTCATACAGCAATACCGTCATTAATGCTGTGGAGGTTAAAGCTGATGACGTGACCCTGGTTGAGAATGTAATGCTCAGTGCGAAAGTAACTGACCTTGGCGAAGTGACAGTTCAAGCCGAATACAAAAAAAATACAGAAAATGCCATTTTACGGCTAAAGCTAAAGTCCGCAAATATGATCGATGGAATCTCAGCATCGAATTTTAGAAAAACAGGAGACTCTGATGCGGCGTCTGCAATGAGAAGGGTTCCTGGTATTTCTGTTGCCAATGGAAAATATATTTTTATTAGAGGTATTGGCGACCGCTATAACAAGACCATACTAAACGGCCTTGACATTCCGGGACTTGACCCTGATCGAAATACACTTCAGATGGACATATTCCCCACCTCGCTGATAGACAATATGATCGTAAACAAAAGCTTTAGTGCTGAATTACCAGCAGACTTTACGGGTGGATTGGTGAATATCGAATTGGCCAGTTTCCCCAATAAGAAAACACAAAATATTTCGTTTAGAGCCGGATATAACCCAAATTTTCACTTAAGAAACGATTACTTAGATTACAAAGGGGGGAATTTTGATTTTCTTGGCTTTGATGATGGAACAAGAGCCATTCCTGCTGAAAACAATATACCAAATTTCACTCAAGTTGTGGGCAACCCTCAAGGGCAAACTGCCCAAAACTATAGAGATATTTTAAGATCTTTCAACAGCACAATGGCGGCGCAAGAACGCATGAGCTTGGTTGATATGGGGATGTCAATGACATTTGGTGATCAGATCAAGAAAGAGAAAAGAACGTATGCCTATAACTTTATGCTCAATTACCGAAACAATACAGAATTTTATGAAGAGGCGATTTTTGCAAGATATGGACTACCAGGAAATCCCGATCTGACTGCGATGGACACTATGGAATATCAAAACGGTCGATATGGAGTAAATACGGTGATGTTGAGTACCTTGGCTGGTTTCGCTATGAAGACCTTAAAAGCTAAATACAGTGTGACTTTAATGCATTTACAAAATGGTGAATCTAGTGCTGGTATTTTTGACTTTGTGAATAATGACGAAGGTTCTTATTTCGAAGGTTATCAACACAATTTATTTTACAGCCAAAAGTCATTATCCAATCTTCATATTGCAGCCAAATACAAATTTGAAGAAGCAAAATGGGATTTGGAGTGGAAAATTTCTCCTACTTACTCTAGAATTTATGATCCCGATATCCGATTTACACGTTATGAGGTGATTGATGACGGAGTTCGTATCAGTACAGAAACTGGTTTTCCAGAACGTATATGGAGAGATCTAAATGAAATCAATGCGGTTTCTTTAGTTTCAGCAAAAAAGACCTATGAGGCATTTGGTTCCAAGGCCTTTTTAAAATTAGGAGCAGGACATACTTACAAGCAACGTAGCTTTGAAATCAAAAATTTTGCTGTAAATGTTAGAGAAGGAAATAGCCAAATCAATTTAACGGGTAACCCGAATGAATTATTCGAGGAAGACAACTTATGGCCTTATTATGGAGATGCAACAACGGGTGTCACAATTGAGACTCCGTTTTTACCGGATAATCCCAATAAGTTCAATTCAAACATCAACAATACTGCTGCATATGTTTCCAATGAAATGACCATCGGTAAAAAGTTCAAGTCCATCATTGGGTTGAGAACAGAATATTATGTGCATCGATACACAGGTCAAAATCAATTGGGTACAATTATATATGACAACGATAAGGTCTTAGAGAATTTGGGTATTTTTCCTGCTGTTAATTTGGTTTTTTCAGTTACAGAAAACCAAAACTTCAGATTTTCATATGGAAAGACTATCGCAAGACCATCGTTTAAGGAATTGTCTTTTGCTGAAATCTATGACCCGATTACCGGAAGAACATTTATTGGCGGTTTATTCGAAGATATAAATACTGTCAATGGTGAAGAGAAAGTCTATTGGGATGGTAATTTAAGAAGTACCAACATCCATAATCTTGATTTTAGATGGGAAGTATTTCCTGATCGTGGCAGAACCATTTCAATTAGTGGATTTTACAAAAAGTTCTTTGACCCTATTGAAATCATTCAGTATGCCACTCAACCAGGTGCATTTCAGCCGAGAAACGTGGGAGACGGGCAGGTTATTGGAGGAGAATTTGAAATTCGTGAAAACCTCGCATGGATTAGTGAGAAAACGAAAGCCTTTGATTTTGTACTCAATGTTACCATCGTAGATTCTCGAATCCAACTTAGCGAGACGGAGTATGATAGTAGAGTTGAGAATGCTAGAACGGGTCAAACCATTGAACGATACAGAAAAATGGCAGGACAGGCCCCATACATTATCAATGGTGGATTCTCATTTAATGGTGTGGAAAAAGGATTTTTTAGCAACATGCAGGCGGGTATTTTTTACAATGTGCAAGGTGAGACACTTCAGTTTGCTGGAATTATAGACCGACCAGATATCTATTCAGTTCCATTTCATAGCTTAAATTTCAATGTCAACAAAACATTTGGAAAAGATGAGCAATACACATTAGGTGTAAGAGTAAGCAACTGTCTGAATGATAAAAGAGAAAGTATTTTCAAGTCATTCAATGCTGACGATCAATTTTTCACTCAGCTAAGTCCAGGTG
>WTIB01000203.1 GCA_011522905.1 Crocinitomicaceae bacterium
ATAACACGCAATTAAATGTAGACATCAATTCCGGAGTATTTACAGGGACAAGTGATCCTGCATCTGTAGCTCCTCTTGATACAGTAGATTTAACCCTTTCAACACAATTTACGCCTCCTGCGAGCACAATGAATTATACGATTACGCAATCAATAAGCTCTGACTCAACAGACGATGTTCCATCGAATAACCAGATTTCTAACGTTACTTTTTATGTTACTGATTACATATATGCGAGAGACAATAATGATCCTAGTGGAAGCACATCAAATGGAACTGATGGATTTGAAGTAGGTAATCTTTTTGACATTTGGAACGACCAAGAATTGAAGGCCTTAACGGTTAGACTTCCTGGAGGAACTAATGGAGCAACAGTGGGAACGGAGTTTTATATGAAATTGTATTCCCTTGATCCAAATTCAGGAGATTTTGTTTATGAAATGGAATCTGATCCGATTATTATTGAACAGAATATGTTGAATCAAAACCTTACAATTCCATTAGTATCACCAGTTTTCTTGTTGGCAAATACTACTTATCTTGCTGTTGCGGGTTGTTATACTGAAGGGTTTCGAGTAAGCAACGCTGGGGGGTCTGTTCCTCAAACCTCTTTCTTCTTTGATTGGTCAAATGAAACTTGGTACTATACCACCTCTACTCCGATGGTTAGAATGGATTTTGATCCTACAATCGGTATTGAAGAGAACAATATCAACATTCAGGTTGGTTCTGTGTTTCCTAACCCAACTAATGAAGAAGCAATGTTAAAACTTAACCTTGCAAATGCATCTATTCTAGACATTTCGGTAACTGATATGTATGGAAAGGTGATTTCCTCAAATACGATGAATTCTCAGGCTGGTCAAAACGAATATTTAGTCAATACTAAAGGACTAACCAGTGGACTATATTG
The DNA here is from genome assembly GCA_011522905.1 of Crocinitomicaceae bacterium. GTDB lineage: Bacteria > Bacteroidota > Bacteroidia > Flavobacteriales_D > Crocinitomicaceae > UBA952. The sequence continues at coordinate 914 of WTIB01000203.1, forward strand.
TATCTACATTAGTGATGGTGTGAACACAATAACTAGAAAGTTCACTAAAAAATAAGAAAGAACTTATTTAATTTAGAAGCCGGCAATGCCGGCTTTTTTTATGTTTGAATTTGAAATTGGTTTTCTGGGGCTTTTCCTAACAAGCTTTTTAGCTGCAACTGTCATTCCTATTGCTTCAGAAGCTTTTCTAATTGCCATGCTGAGCATGGGGTATCATCCAATTGTATGTCTTTTTTGTGCAAGTGCAGGAAATACTTTAGGTGGATGGCTCAATTATTTTATTGGACGTATGGGGAACCCATATTGGCTAAAATTATTTGGTGCCTCTCTAGAAAAAATTGACAATTGGAAAAAACAGGTTAAAAAATACGGGTATTGGATGGCTCTATTTAGCTGGCTACCATTAATCGGAGACCTTCTTGGGATTGCACTAGGGTTCTTTAGGGTGAGCTTAATTCCTTCTTTTATACTTATATTCTTGGGCAAATTTTTACGATACCTAATTATTATAATATTGTTCAATTATATATAATTTCTTTGCGTGTGTCAACAATTAAATAATATATTTTATTTTTAACACAATGGAAAAATTATTTGACCTGATTCGGAATTCAATAGATAGCTTTCGCCTTAAAAAAGAAAGAGAGGATTTTGAGGTGATTTCATCTAATATTGATAGTGGCGTTGTTTTTAAAGGCACTAATTTATGGATATTGGTATTTGCAATTTTTATTTGTTCATTAGGTTTAAATGTAAATTCCGCAGCCGTAGTGATTGGCGCCATGCTTGTATCTCCAATAATGGGTCCTATCATTGGGATGGGTTTTGGCATTGCTACTACAGACCTTAAGCTTTTAAAAAAAGCCTTATATAATTATTTGTTTGCTGGGATTGTAGGAATCATTGCTTCAACATTGTATTTTTCTCTTACACCCATAAATGTTGCGCAGACGGAAATGTTAGCCAGAACTTCACCAAATATTTATGATGTATTAATCGCATTTTTTGGAGGTCTTGCAGGGATTATTGCCATTGCTAGTAAGATGAAAGGAAATGTCATTCCTGGTGTCGCAATTGCAACAGCTTTAATGCCTCCATTATGTACTGCAGGTTATGGCCTTGCAACCCTTCAAATGGAGTTTTTCTTTGGGGCTTTTTATTTGTTTTTTATTAATACTGTTTTTATCTCGCTTGCCACATTATTAACAGCACGAATACTTAAATTCCCACAAAAAGAAAATTTAGATGCGAAAATTGCGAAAAGAACGAATCGCATAATATTGGTAATTACAATACTCACAATTATTCCTAGTATTTATTTTGGTTACACCATGGTTCAGCAAGATAGATATAATCAAAAGGCCGAGGAATTTATTAAAAGTGAAATAGCAACACACCCGATTCCGAACGTCTATTTACTAAATCAAGAAATAGATGCCGCAAATCAAAAGATTACTTTAACC
>WTIB01000002.1 GCA_011522905.1 Crocinitomicaceae bacterium
GTTATAAAGGCTTGCTTCTGGAAATAAATCTGGTTGTCCTTGTGGAAGAGAAGATAAAACCCAGTTGTTAAACGTTCTAATATCAATAGCACTTTGGCTTCCTTCAAAATCATCGATATATGAAGCTCCGTTATCACCAGCTACGTCAATTGCTTTATTATGACCAGGTATCAAGCCAGCTATTTCGCCAGAGAAATTAATTTGAGATTTTTCTTTTGTCTCAATAAATGGAAGTAGGTCAACCATTTTTGTTAAAAAAGGGACCTCTTTCTTAAAAGCTCCATCTAACCCCACCATGGTATTGGCTATGGGCTCATCACCGGCATTTACCTTTTGAGTTAACGGTCGTTCTTTAAGTCTCATAATCGTTCCTCCAATATGGGCATCCTTATTGATTTTATAATCCAAGTGTGTACCTACCATTGTTTTCATTTGAATACTAAATAGGGAATTACTCTCCAGTGAAATTTTAATGGGCGTCCCTGAACTGAGAATACCATCATCTAAAATCCTAACTCTTCCTAAATTATAATCTACCGTATATTGAATTCCTTCTGTCAAAATTTGACCTCCTGCGGTAATCACCACAGATCCTTCAGGAATATTCATGGCATTTAATGAAATTTCAGATGTGACTGAGGACTGATAAACTCCTTTAATTTTAAAACGATTGAGTTCTGGAATTTGTTGTGCCGCAATTTTAGTACTATCATACAACTGTTGGTAAACTACACTCTCTCTTACATTTTGTGGAATTCCCTGATCTGCCATTTTCCGATCAAGTGTTTTACCAAATGGTTCAATGGTAGAGAAATACAATCTTCCATTTCTTGGATTTATTGTACCCCCATTTGGAATCCTACCTTGATTCTCTGTTATGGCAATAAAATCGAATATCCCATCTGCATAAACTTGTTGTTGCTGATTAAGTCTATCAAGGTCTAAAAGTTGGATCAACAATTTATCATCTACGCCTGTTTTAGGAATATAGTTTATATCAATTGAGGTAGAAGGATTGTTATACCAAATATCCAATCTAAAATTGGTTGGATCAACCTGGTAAGCGCCCAAAGAATACACATTTTTCATCATTATATCCCATAACTTCTTTTTTGGATTTCTTACGGTTGATTTTAACATTTTTAAATAATGAGCGCTTTGTCCAGCAACACCATCTGTTGATAGTTCACCAACTTGGTACGTTTTTCCCTGATATGTGTATTGATATGCTACCCCTAGGACTTCGTCATTATTAAGGGATTGATTGAGCGAGATGAATCCTAGCACTGCATTATATGAATATTCATTATTAGATAACATACGTGCGTTTTCTACTTTTTCAAATTCAATACCTTGTTCCATGTTATAATTTGTTCCTGTAAGTGCATTACTTGAGTTTACATAATTTCTTACATTTTGATCTCCATTGATACTAGGATATAGATTATTGTGCGCATTATCAGGCAGACTATAACCTCCTGAAACCCATATTGGATTATGTAATTGATTTGACTTCGGCTCTCCTAGGTCGGACAGACAAATGATATTACGGGTATTGTTTATGGTGTTGTTTCTATTGGTTACCCATACTTCAATACGCTGTATCTGGACTCCAGACGTGATAAGAGGAAGTGATTTCATGGAATTATCATAAGAATCCCTGAAATAGTAACTTAAAAAAAAGTGTCTATTCTCTTCATAATTATCCGCATTTATTTCAAATTCGTTTTGCTGAGCACCACCTGCAATCTCAATTTCCTTTTTTTGACCTTTTTGTTGGGATAAAACAGTTGTAGCTGTTAATCGTCCGAACTTCAATTTAGATTTTACACCAAATAAACTCTGACTACCAGAAATCAATGTGCTATTTAGCGGAAGAGATACGTTTCCTGCCTCTAGCTTTTGTAAAATATCGTCTTCTTTTCCGGAATAATCTAAATTCAATTGGTTTTCAAAGTCGAATGTAGCTTCGGTATTGTAATTGAACCCCAAATCCATTAAATCGCCAATTTTTCCTGTTAAAGCCATTTGAATTTTTTGATCAAAATCAAAAGTGGTTATTCTTCTTTGTTGTTCGGGTAAAACAGGATTATCTGTTCTTGAAGAATTAAAACCAAAACTTAATTCAGCTGATCCTTGAGGTCTAATTTCTACAAAATCACTACCAAACAATTTTTGTGGTTTAGGCTTATTCAGCTGAATGTCTTCTTCTTGCTTTACGTATTTGTAGTCAGACATTTCATCTAGGTTCTTTTTCCAAAAGCTACTCATGCTTTGCTGGTGTTGCAGGTCCAAATAATTGTCAAGGGACATCTGACTTGATGGTCTATAAAATGAAGAATCTTCAAATAAGGAATTAAAAATATAT
>WTIB01000321.1 GCA_011522905.1 Crocinitomicaceae bacterium
TCAGTATTCTTTCTTAAATTGGCTCAGACTAATAACTAAAAACTATGGATGCTACGATTTGGATAGCCGTTGGTACGATTGTATCAATCGTTGTCGTTATATTTCTCGCCTTTACAGCAGAAAGCAGAAAAAGTAAAAATTAATTAAACTTTTATTCACAAAGTTTGTTTTCAGAGGGTGATGCGGTTTGCAACCCTTGGGATGATATGTTTTCTTTGTTTTTGTGCTTCAGCACAAAGACAAAAAGCTTATTTCGCTTCAGGATGCTTTTGGTGTGTTGAAGCAATTTTCGAAACCATTCCGGGTGTTATTAATGCTACTTCCGGTTATTGTGGTGGAGAAACAGAGAATCCAACTTATCGAGACATTTGTTCTGGTTTAACAGGTCATGCAGAGACCGTTGAAGTAACCTTCAACGAAAAAAACGTTTCATATGAAACGCTCTTGGAGGTGTTTTTTGCCTCCCATGATCCTGAAACATTAAACAGACAAGGTCCAGATCAGGGAACACAATACAGATCAGCTATTTTTTATACTGATGTGTTCCAAAAACAAAAGGCAGAAGCGTACATAAAACAGTTACTTGCTGAAAGTAAATTTAAACGAATTACAACAAGCGTTGAAGAGATGAAAGTATTTTATCCAGCAGAGAGTTACCATCAGGATTTTGAGAAAAAAAATCCAAACCATCCCTACATTCAATCAGTAAGTAAGGCACGCAAGTTGAATTTTTTGAAAAAATATAAAATTAAAAACTAGACTATTAAAACTATAACTAAACAAAACACAAAACTATGACTAGACTTTCTTATTTCCTCTCCGTTTCAATTGTCCTCCTCATTTTAAGCCAATTTTTTATGGCATATCAATCAAACAAAATAGAAACTCCAAAATATACTGTTTTAAAGTCCTATGATGATTTTGAGCTTAGACAATATGGCTCAATGATATTGGCCCAAACTGTTATGCAGAGCGCCTCATATGAAAACACATCAAGTCAGGGATTTCGAACAGTAGCGAGCTATATTTTTGGGGGAAATGAAGAGAATAAAAAAATTGCAATGACCGCACCTGTGATAATGGAAATGGGTGATGATACAAAAATGTCGTTTGTTATGCCAAAGGAACATTCTATGGAGAGTCTTCCAGAGCCAAGCTCTGAAGAAGTAAAGATCCTTAAAGTATCACCAAAGAAATACGCCGTGATTACATTTCCGGGTTATGCGAATAACAAAAAGATAGATAAATACGCTAAAAAACTCCTTAAAAGCATTAAATCCGAAGGTTTAGAAACTGTTGGAAACGTAAAATTTATGGGTTACAATGCTCCTTGGCAAGTCATTGGTCGTAAAAATGAAATTGCAGTAGAAGTTAAGTAGATATTATTGTCTTTTAGAAAGAGGAGCGTGCCTTTAGCACCTCATTATCAAAATCGTTATATACCGAGAAAAAGCCATTTTCTTGCCAAATTTGCCGAGCTATTTCTGATTTAAGCTGAATGCTGAGTTTTTTCTGGCAATTTTTAATATCTGATTTCTGATAGGGAAGAATACCAAGCTCTTGAGCAGCGTATTCTACAAGTTCATCTATTAGGCTATTTTCAACGACAAATTGCGCTTTAAATTCATTTAATGACGACCATGGGCTGTTTTCGAAAAAGCGATTTCTTTTTACATAGTCATAGGCAAACTGATTGACGGCCCCTCCCCAAAGAAGCGCGGAATAATATACTCCAGTACCTGTGGTGTCAAGAGGTACAAATATGTCCGGACTGATACCACCGCCACCATATACGGTGCGTCCTCCAATAGTTTTGTATTTCAAGGAATCTATAAAAATAGAGGAGTCAATTTTAAACATCGATTCTTCTGTTCTTGTAGGGTCGTTATAGTAATCTTCCATACCATCTGAATAAGGGCGTTGTATGCACCTTCCTGAAGGGGTATAATATCTTGCCACAGTAATTCTCAATGAGCTACCATCTCTTAGTTTTTGGTCTTCCTGAACTAAGCCTTTCCCAAACGATCTGCGGCCAACAATAAGACCACGATCATTATCCTGAATAGCCCCAGCAACAATTTCACTTGCGGATGCGGATCTTGAATTAATGAGAACCACCAATTCAGTTTGTTTGAGACTACCCCTATCCGTTGAAGTATAATACTTAGTACCAATTTTTCGTCCTTGGGTTTTAACTATTGACAGACCATCTTTTAAAAACTCATCAGCAATTTGAGTAGCCCCATCAAGAACTCCACCTCCATTATTTCTCAAATCGAGAATAAGCTTTTTCATTCCTTGCGATAGTAGCTTCGCCGAAGCTTGTCTAAATTCATAAGCAGTAGGAATAGAAAATTGGTCAATTTT
>WTIB01000299.1 GCA_011522905.1 Crocinitomicaceae bacterium
CTTGTTTTATTTAAGCTGCCAAATTTAATCTTATGTCTTTAAAAAAAAATCACCAATTATTTTTTGTAAAAATGCTAATTATATCGTAAATTAATAAATTCAAGCTCCAAGTCTGATTAAAACAATTTAATTTTTTTTAACAATTCTTTAATGACGGTGTTTTTTTTTATATTTACCCTCTTGAAAAGAAAGATTTTAAAACCAATTCATATACACTATGATTAAAAAGTTACATTACGTCCTCTTAACATTCTTATTAATAGGCTCTTACTCTTTTTCGCAGGTAGGTTTAGGAACATTGAAAGGTACCGTTCGAGACGAGGTTTCGAAAGAACCGTTACCATATAGTAAAGTTCTCATCAAGCAAAATGGGAACACAAAAGGGAATGCCTTAACAGATTTTGATGGAAAATTCCAGATTAATGCAGTTCAACCTGGTTCTTACACAGTTGAAGTTCGTAATGCTGAAGGATATCAACCGCAGGAAATTACTGATGTGTTAATTTCTTCAGATAAAATTACCTTCTTGGACAAAATTATGTTGAGCAAGCCAAAAGATGTTCAAGATATTGAGGAAGTAAAGGTTATTGCATATAAGGTCCCGTTAATTGATAAAGATGGAGGTGCTTCTGGTGCGACTGTAACGCGTGAAGATATTTCAAGATTGCCTGTTCGTTCCGCAGCAGGTGTTGCCCAGTCAGTAGGTGGTGTAAACTCCAATGAGGGAACAGGAGCTATATCCGTTAGGGGTTCAAGATCTGACGCGACCTATTTTTACATTGATGGTATCAAAGTTCGTGGTTCTTCGAATCTTCCGAAGTCAGCTCTTGAAGAGGTGGCCGTAATTACTGGTGGAGTTCCGGCGAATTATGGAGATGTTACCGGTGGTATCATATCAATTACAACTAGAGGTCCTTCTGCAACTTATTTCGGAAGTATTGAAGCAGTTTCTTCTGGTATATATATTAATGGAGAGGATCCTGATGGATATGACGGTAAAGTTTTTGGTTTAGACCAATATGGTTACAATCTTTTTGAAGGTATGCTTTCTGGTCCATTGCTTATGAAAAAAGACTCTGCAGGAAATAAAACAAAACCTATTTTAGGATTCTTGGTTTCAGCAAACTTTACGGATCGATTGGATAGCCGTCCTTTAGCGGGCGGGAGCTACAGAATCAAGAAAGATGTTAGAGATGAGCTACTTGCTAATCCGTTAAGACCGACGTCAACAGGTTTTGGAACATTTCATAATGCATTGTTTTTAAGTAATTCAGATTTCGAATTAACGCCTTGGAGAATGAATGCACGAAACCAAGTGCTTTCTGCTCAGGCGAAAATTGATGTGAATACGGGCCCAACAATTAACCTTCAATTTGGTGGTTCCTTAAACTACTCGACTGGTTCAAACTGGGGGAGAACAGGGTCTTTATTGAATTTTGGAAATTTTGGTGAGTACAACAATATCGATTACAGGGTATTTGGTCGTTTCACACAACGCTTTAATAATTCACAAGAGGGAAGCAGTTCAAAAATCAAGTCGGCTAACTACAATTTAATGGTTGACTTCTCTAAATCAAAAAGGGATTTTTATGACCCGAAACACCAATATAATATGTTCAACTACGGTCACGTAGGATATTACACCACAAGAAGAAGACCTTCTTATGAGTTTAATTCAGATTTGAATATGTATGTGCACAATGGTTTCAAAGACGAAGAAGTAAGCTTTACGCCTTCTCAAACAAATTCAGCATTGGCGGCCATAACAAGTCAATATTATGATATTTACGCAGGCGATCCTATTGGACATTATGAGAACTTATTTCAAATCCAGCAAGGTAATGCATTGAGAAATGGAGATGCTCCTCAGTCTGTATACAATATGTGGAGTAATATTGGAACTCCATATAACGGCTTTTTCAAATCAGAAAATGATCAGTTCCGTGTAACGGGGGCTGGATCTGTTATCATTGGTGACCATTCCATCTCTTTAGGTTTTGAATACGAACAAAGAGTAGATAGAGGTTGGACAAATGGAACAACTACAGGTGGTGGTGGAAATGGTCCGATTGGAATTTGGACAATAGCACGTCAGCTTACAAATTTCCACATTACCGAGCTTGATTTGAATTCAGGAACCATAGCAGATTCTGGATCCTTCAAGACAATTACCTATGATCGACTGAATTCTGGTTATGCATACACCTCCGGTACTGGAGAATATGGCGGGCAGCGTGAAGATGACAATCAGTCTTTCTTCGATTACAACCTAAGACGAAAATTAGGTATTGCTGTTGATGGCGACCAATTCATTGATATTGACGAATATGACCCGAATCTATTACAATTTGATATGTTCT
>WTIB01000095.1 GCA_011522905.1 Crocinitomicaceae bacterium
GCAAAAGGCAAACAATGAATCCTTCAAAATCAAAAAAATGTCAATTCACGAATTCAAGGTTGAAAATATAAATGGTGAAGAGTTTGATTTCTCATCCCTTAATGGAAAGAAAATTATGGTCGTGAATACTGCGTCAAAATGTGGTTTAACCCCGCAATATGAAAAGTTAGAAGCTCTTTATCAAAAATATAAAAATGACAATTTTATAATCATTGGTTTTCCTTCAAATGACTTTATGGGTCAGGAGCCTGGGTCGAATGAAGAAATTATAGCTTTCTGTAAAAAGAACTACGGAGTGAGCTTTCCCATGATGTCCAAAGTAAAAGTAAAGGGTAATGATAAATGTGACATCTATTCTTTCTTGACCTCAAAATCCCAAAACGGATTAGAGGATAACAAAGTGCAGTGGAACTTTCAAAAATACTTATTGGATGAAAACGGATTTTTAGTTAAAGTTTTATCACCAAGAACTTTGCCTGACGATCCTCAAATATCTAGTTGGATAGAGGGGAAATAAAATCGTTGAAACCTTGTTAATAAGTCAAGGTTTTTTTAGCTAGAAAATCGCTCGAAACACTTGATATTTCGTTATTTTTGTATATAGTCTGGTACGTCAGATTTTAATATACATTATAAGGAAATGGAAGAGCAAAAAAAAGACAATTATTCAGCGGATAATATACAGGTTCTCGAGGGTCTCGAAGCCGTTAGAAAAAGACCGGCCATGTACATTGGTGATGTGGGTGTCAAAGGTCTTCATCATCTAGTCTATGAGGTGGTTGATAATTCAATTGATGAGGCCTTAGCAGGACATTGTTCTGAGATATCGGTTTTTATCAATGAAGATGATTCGATAACTGTTATTGATAATGGTCGTGGAATACCAACGGCTATGCATTCAAAAGAAAATAAATCAGCGCTAGAAGTTGTAATGACAGTCCTCCATGCTGGTGGAAAATTTGATAAAGACACCTATAAGGTATCCGGTGGACTTCATGGTGTTGGGGTTTCTTGTGTAAACGCCCTTTCTGAGCACCTTTCAGCAAAGGTCAAGCGAGAAGGGAAATTATTTCAGCAAGAATACCAAACAGGAAAGCCTTTATATGATGTAAAAGTTATTGGAGAATCTACGGAAACCGGTACGGAAGTTACCTTTAAGCCAGACAAAACGATATTTGAGGTTAGTGAATACAATTATGACACCTTGGCGGCTAGAATGCGAGAATTGGCCTTCTTGAATAAGGGAATTCGTATTAATCTAACTGATAAGCGCCAGAAAGATGAGAAGGGTAATGACGTATTTAATAGTTATTATTCAGAGGGAGGTCTAAAAGAATTTGCTGAGTTCTTGGATAGAAATCGAGAATCTCTTATTCCTGATGTCATTTATTTTGAAGGTGAAAGAGATGGCATTCCTGTAGAAGTATCTATGACTTACAATACGTCATATACGGAAAATATTCAGGCCTATGTGAATAACATTAATACTCACGAGGGAGGAACACATTTGTCAGGATTTAGAAGAGGTTTAACAAATACATTAAAGAAGTATGCGAATGAATCTGGAATGCTTGCCAAAGAAAAAGTAGAAATTGATGGTGATGATTTCCGTGAGGGATTAACGGCCGTCTTATCTGTAAAAGTAGCTGAACCACAATTTGAAGGTCAAACCAAAACAAAATTAGGTAATCGAGAAGTTACTGCGCCAGTAAGTCAATCGGTTTCCGAAATGCTTTCTTCGTACTTAGAAGAACATCCGAATGCGGCAAAAACAATTGTTCAGAAAGTGATATTGGCTGCTAAGGCAAGACACGCTGCTCGTAAAGCACGTGAAATGGTACAAAGAAAAAGTGTACTATCAGGTAGTGGTTTACCAGGGAAGTTAGCTGATTGTTCAGAAAAGGATCCTGCTGCTTGCGAGATATATTTTGTTGAGGGAGATTCTGCGGGTGGTACAGCAAAGCAAGGACGTGATCGTCATTTTCAAGCCATCATGCCATTGAGGGGTAAGATCCTGAATGTTGAAAAGGCGATGCAGCACAAAATTTTTGAAAATGAGGAGATAAAAAATATATACACAGCTCTTGGAGTAAGAATTGGAACTGAAGAAGACTCTAAAGCTTTAAATCTTGAAAAGCTTAGATATCATAAAATCATCATCATGTGTGATGCCGATGTGGATGGTTCTCACATTGAAACACTCATTCTGACCTTCTTATTTAGATATATGAAGGAGCTTATTGAAAATGGATATGTTTATATCGCAACGCCTCCATTATATCAAGTCAAAAAAGGAGCAAAATCTTCATATGCTTGGAATGATGACCAGAGAGATCGACTTATTCAAGAATTGAAAGG
>WTIB01000068.1:0-5509 GCA_011522905.1 Crocinitomicaceae bacterium
GTATAAGTATGATAAACTAAATAAAGCATATGAGGGACATTTCTCCTTTGAGAGAACTAGGTTTGGATCAATTAAAATCGATGTTTTGGATCGTGACCCGAAACTGGCTGCAAGAATGGCTAATGAGATTGTAAGTCTAATTGATACCGTTAAAAACAATATAATTAGGAAAAGAACACTCCCTGCTTTTGAGATTACCAAAAGAAAAAAAGAGCAACTTGAAAATGAAATCAATGCCTTATTAAATGAGATGGATAGCTTATCCAAACTCGGGGTAGTTTCGCTTGATGTACGGTCAAGACTTTTTCAAGCCTTAGTGGATTCAAAAAACCCTCAGGAAAAGAAATTACTGCAAAAGAAGATTGAAATTAATTCACTTTTGGGGTCAACTTTCGATGGTCTAGAAAGAAAAAGAAATGAAAAAATAACAAAACTAGAAGATTTTAAAGTGGCTTATGAACAAGCAGAATCTGATGCTGCAACAGATTTTAGCCATAAGTTTGTTGTTCAAAGAGCGACAGTTGCCGATAAAAAAGACCAACCAAAAAGATTAATAATCACAATTATCGCAGCTATTGGTTCCTTCATTTTTATTGTCTTTTCTCTTCTTCTCATTGATCGTTACAAAGAATTAAAGCTGAAGTCATAGTCAATGGCCGGTGTAAATAAAATCGGTTTATTAATAGGTGCAGTAGCTCTAGCTGTTCTCTTTGGTCTTTTAAATGCCATGAATCTTGAGTATTTAGGGTTTTTTCCTATTGCACTTTTATTTATTTATCTGGCCATTTTCGAAACCGAAAAGTTCTTCTTATCTATTGCATTTTTAACTCCTTTATCTGTAAATATAGAAGAGTATACAGATAGCTTTGGACTATTTTTACCCACTGAGCCCCTATTGTTTGGTCTCATGATTTTTTTTCTTTTCCTTCAAATTAGAATTCCATTTTTAGATAAAAGAATATGGAAAAATCCAATTGTAATTTGTGTACTGGTGTATTTATTTTGGCTTATCATTACCTCAATTACAAGTACAGATCCTATCGTTTCATTTAAATCTATATTGGCAAGACTATGGTTCATTATTCCTTTATTGGTTTTTGGAACTCATTTTTTTAAAAAGCATGAAAATAGAGTTGTTTTTCTATGGCTTTTTATTGTTTCTTGCTCCCTTGTAGTTTGTTTTACATTGATACATCATTCTATTTATGGATTTGGAGAGGAGGAAGGACATTGGGTAATGTGGCCCTTTTTTAAGGACCATACCATTTATGGAGCGACTGTTGCACTTTGTCTTCCAATTAGCCTCGCATTATTGAATCAAAAAGGCAGTCCGCCCTTATCGAAAGCCGTCCTAATTCTCTTGAATAGTATTTTAATTACAGGACTAATATTTTCATATACAAGAGCAGCTTGGTTAAGTGTTTTTTGCGCTGGAATAATTGGGTTGCTTGTTTATTTTAGGGTTAATTTTAAGTTATTACTTGGGCTTGGGCTTGCACTAGGATTTATAATTTATGCGCAATGGGATAATATCCAACTGGTTTTGGCAAAAAATAAGCATGAACATACTACCGAAGCTTTTGAAGAAAAAATTCAAAGTGCAGCTAATGTAACCACAGATGCATCAAATCTTGAGAGAATAAATCGGTGGGATTGTGCATACCAAATGTTTAAGCAAAGACCTGTCTTAGGTTTTGGCCCAGGAACCTATGCATTTGAATACGCCCCTTTTCAAGACCCCGAAAACCTAACGATTATTTCTACAAACTTTGGAGACATGGGAAATGCGCACAGTGAGTATCTGAGTGCGTTATCTGAAAGTGGTTTTATTGGGCTTTTACTTTTTATTTCGATTGTGGCTTCAATCTTCACTTGTGCAATAAAGCTTTATTATAAAACACCAAGTCATGAAAATGATATTAAGCTTTTAATTATGGGTATTATCATTTCCTTATCCACTTATTTTATACATGCATTTTTAAATAACTATTTAGATACAGATAAAGCGGCTGTTCCTATTTGGGCAATGTGTGCCATGATTATTGCTATGAGTCTCAAGGCTAACGATCAATCCATAGTGCAGGATTAAGACTTTTTGTTGAGGTTCCACTAACTAAGTGTAATTCAAAGTGTAATATCCCAAGTGAGTTGTCCTCACTTAAAATGGTTCCAATTTTTTGCTTTGTAGACACCTTGTCTCCTTTTGATACCATGGTTTCCTTTAAGTTACTATACACAGTTCGATAATTGCCATGCTTTAGGATTACGACTTTTCCGGAGCCAGGTATTGTAAACACACTCGTTACTTCTCCTTCAAAGATTGCTCTAACTTGAGAATTTGATGGACATGATATATCGATTCCATTGTTATCGGTATATACACCGCTTAAGGTTGGATGCTGATTTCTTCCGAATTTTTCAGTAATAGAACCTTTAGTAACTGGCCAAGGCAATGCTCCTCTATTGTTTTGGAATTTCTTACTACTGATTTTCCCCTCAGAAGATTGATCTGTAAAGTCTTGGGTTGTTGAAGAAACATCTTCCCCATTTTTTCTTGCGGCTTCTCTTCTACGTCGTTCTGCCTCTTTTCGCTTTCTTTCAATTTCTTCAAGTTCCCGTTTTATGACCTCATCTATCTTCTTTTTTATGGCCTGCTTTTTAATTTCATTTTTCCTAATTTCAGCGAGTAAAATACTCTCCTCCTTTTGAATTTTCTCCAAAACTTCCATCTTTTTACCCCTGTCAATTTCAATTGCTTCTCGTTCGAGCCTTTTTTCAATTAATGTCTCCTCTTTTTTCTTTTTTTCTATTTCGATAGCTTGAATTTCATCTTTAATTTTTAGTTGATCTTGAATAATCAAAGCAGCTTGCTTTTTATGAAGTGCGGAAACACTTTTTAAATATTTATTTCTTTTTTGAGCCTCATAATAACTATCGGCAGAAAGAACAAACATGATTTGTCCGTTTTTATTTCGGTTTTTATAGGCATATAAAACCATCTCCTTATATTGAGCTTTAAGCTTTTCCATTCTCTTGGTTAATGCCTGAACCTTTTCCTGTTTTTCCGATATGTATACATCTGCCATCTTCACCTGATTGTCATAAACCTTAAGTAGCGCTTCTCGACTTTGTATTTGGTTTTCAATCAGCTTTAACTCATTGATAGAAGCCTCTCTATTTGACGTTACTTGTTTTAATAAGCTTTTAGTATTCGTGATTTTTTTCTCAAGTTTCTTTTGCTCTCTTTTAAGCTTGTCAGTTTTAGATTGAGGTGTTACTGCAAATGACAGTCCAACAAATAAAATTAAACTAATTACACGGATCATAACTTTCAGGGATAATTAAGGACAATTTTCTTGGTGAGTTAATTTTCAACTTATTAAATAATAGTTTTATTTCTGCCGAGGTTTTTGGACCTGTTAGAGAAACCATCATTTCTTTTGGGTATAATCGCCCTTCTTTTTCTTGCCAATCATTGTATTTTATGTCAATTTTAAATGAATCTGATGGGCTGTAAATTTGTGTTGAAGAAAGACCATTTCCCTTTGCATTTAATTTATATGTATAAATTAGGTTTGACTTGTTGCGCTTTTCACTTTTTTTCTGCCCGCGTTTTTTGTGAGATGATAGAATATACTCATATGGAGTACTTAATACGTGATACTTCCCTCGCTCAATATAACCAATTGGTAAACCAAATATTAGTTCTTGAATGTTCTCAAAAGACAATTCAATTCCCCATAATTCAGAGTATTCGGAAATGAATTTATTTGTATAGCATTTGTCTTTTTTATTTACAATTGTGATCTTCTGAGTATCTAAATAAGCTGTAAAAACAGGAATTGCAGCATAAGACAAAATGGTACTGAGCGCTGAGTCCTCGACAATATTCACGGAAGACTTAAAAGAAACCTTGCGATCTTCATCCGCATAAGACACTTTAATTTTGGAATAAAAATAATTAGGTCGCATGGCGTGCAGGCTATCCATTTTTTGAACAAACATTTTCTCTTTAAGCCTTGGCAGCTTTTGTGGTTTCTCTCCCATTTCAACCCACTGTCGAGAACAAGAGGTGATTACCATTAAAAGTATGAGGCCCAATATTGCTTTATTCAAAAAATGCTTCATTCTTTATTTTTTTATCTAAGAGATCACTTTCTGCGCCAAGTTTTTGAGCCGTTTTCCAGTATAAAATGGCCTTTGTAATGTTATTTTTTTTTGCGTACACATCACCAAGTCTTTCATTTAAAATTGGGGAGTTTTGGTCCTTTTCCAATAATTCACTAAATATAATTTCAGACTCATCATACTGCTCCTTTTTGAAATTAAGATCTCCTTTAAGGAGCTCTAAATCAAAGTTTGTTCCATTTTTTGAAATTAGCTCTTGAATCATGTTCAGTCCTAAATCCAGATATACGTTATTTTCATATAAGCGAAGACAAAAATTAAATTTCAGATAGTCATTCTCCTTTGCTGTTTCAATGGCTTTTAAATATTCTTTTTTTGCATCAGAAAACAGACCAAGGCCGAAATAGGATTCTGCAATTTGCCCCTGTAAATCAGATCGTAATATAGCGTCATTTACCAATGTAAAAAGACCTTCTTTAGCATACCTTTGAGCTAATGAAAATTGACCATTTTGATTTAAAGCTACACTCAACATATAGTAAGGAAGAGATTTAAGTGGGAATGTTTTTACAACCGTTTGACCCTTATCGATAAGCTTTTCCCAGCTTTTAGAATCATAAAGAAGATACAAAAGCCTTTCCCAATTTGAGTAACTCCCTGGGTTAATTTCTGTTGCCAATTCAAAACAATTTAAGGCATCCTCTATGGCCTTGTCTTGAAGATAAATATCACCAAGAAAAAGTAATATTGTGTCATTATCATTGTAGCTTTTCTTAACCAGTTTGAGTATTGAATTCAAATTACTGTCGTTCTTGTATTGTTTAAAAAAAACTAATGCCTCCTTTAGCTCATCCGTTTTAATGTTTTCCGATAAAATTGCTCGATTATAATACTCAGCTGCCTTCTTTAAATTGCTTTTTTCAACCTCAAATTGTGCTAAGAGAATGAGGCCATATCCATTTTTAGGGTCTAAATCAACCAATGCGTTCAAGTATTCCATCCCTTGATCTATTTTCCCCAAATTCAAATAAAAATCCACAAGAGTCGCAATGATATATTGATTATTTGGTTCTTTTTTTAAAACGGCTAAGAGCTCGTTTTCTGCCTCTTTCAAATTCGAAAGCTTCTTATACCATTCATGCTTCTTTATGGACGCTTCAACTCTTGTTCCAATATTTTTTTCCAACAATTCCAATACTGAAATGGCTTTTTTTAGATTACCCAATAACTCCCAAGATAAAGCGCATTCATAATAGTAGTTCGCATTGGTGGGGCGCTTACTGATGATGCCTTCAAAAACATTAGCTGACTTTTCGTAATCCCCTGTCTCTCTATACATGTAACCCAATTCTATTTGATAATATAAATTTGCATCATCAAG
>WTIB01000068.1:5609-9268 GCA_011522905.1 Crocinitomicaceae bacterium
TGCGCTAGTGCAAAATGACTGGCGTCGTCATTTGGAGCTTCTTTTAAACATGTCGTAAAAAGCACTGTTGCTTTTTCATAATTACCCAATAACTTTAAACGAATCCCCTCGTGAAAAGACTTCGTATAGGTTTCACTTTTGACTTGATTTAATGACTCCTCACTATTCTTGCATGAAAGAAAAAAAAACAAACTAACAAAGAGTAAACTAATTCGCATCTCCTATTTGTGTATAATCGCCAACACTAAGTTCTTTGGGTGTCCCCTTTATTTTAGAATGGCTACCTATCATCGAATCTTTTAGGGTCATATTTGAAACTTCTGTATCCTGCTGTATGATAACATTTGATACCCTAGAGTCAATAATCACTGAGTTTGCTCCTATTGAAGCATGAGGCCCAATAACTGACCTGTTTAGTTTCACTCCCTCTCCAATAAAACATGGCTCAAGAATGACAGAATCAACTATTTGTACATTTTCGTGAATTAAATTATTTCCTTTTTCTTGTTCAAAATTTAATACCGATTTATTGGTCTCTACTGTCGCATTTTTGTTTCCGCAATCTAACCAATCCGAAACCTTTCCAGGTATAAAAGATATGCCCTTTTCTGTTAGCCGTCTTAAAGCATCCGGCAGTTGGTATTCTCCTCCCTTCATTTCCTTGTGGTCCAATAAATAGTTCAATTCTTCCTTTAAATCCTCTCCTGATTTAAAATAATATATGCCTATCATTGCCAAATCTGACACAAATTCTTTAGGTTTTTCAATAAAATCAGTAATTGAACCTGATTCATTTAGCTTAACCACACCGAAAGCACTTGGATCATCAATTTGCTTCACCCAAATAATACCCTCTTGGCTTTCTGAAATTTTAAACTCTGCTTTAAATAAGGTATCAGCAAACGCAACAATTACTGGTCCTGATAACTTCTCCCCGGCACAAAGAACAGCATGGGCCGTTCCGAGTGGCTCTTCTTGGTAATAAATTGACCCTTTTGCTCCCAACTTATTGGCCACTTGTAATAGCTCTTCTTCTGCCTCTTGACCAAAATCACCAATAATGAAAGATATCTCTTCTATTTTCTCTTCACACATATCTGCAATGTCCTCAACTAATCTATGAACGATCGGTTTTCCTGCAACATGAACAAGGGGTTTCGGAACTGTTAGGGTATGAGGCCTTAATCTACTCCCTCTACCTGCCATTGGTACTATAATCTTCATTTTTTTTATTTTATTCCTGTACTGCCAAAACCTTTATCCCCTCTATCAGTAGCATTTACAACAGTAACGTCCTCTAAACGCACTTTTTCAACTTTTGCAAATACCAATTGTGCGATTCGGTCACCACTATGTATCACTACTTTATCATCAGAAAGGTTCATTAATATGACCCCGATTTCTCCTCGATAGTCAGCATCTATGGTTCCAGGGCTATTCAATACGGTTATTCCTTTCTTAAGAGCTAAACCACTTCTTGGCCTAACCTGGCACTCTAATGTCTCTTCCATTTCAATAAAAAGACCTGTTTTAACAAGCACTCGACCAAATGGTTCTATTTCCACGGGTTCACCCAGATATGCGCGAACATCCATACCTGAGGATCCTTTTGTTTCATACTCTGGGTTCGGGTTGTTCGAGTTATTAATTATTTTAATCGTATGATTCATTTATTCAAATTTACACATATTGTACTGAGGCCACCATTAGTAAAATGATGAGAAATCAACAAAGCAATTAACAATTTTCATTTTAGTGTAAGTTATTTGCTAAAAATCTTATTTTTGTTTTATGACGCCTAAAGGAAAAATGATAATTATTGGGGGGGGGGTCGATAAGGGAAGTTTTACCGAACAGGAATTCACAGATCAAGTCGAAAATAATCTAAATTTCTTTGAAAAAGGTATATTAAGAAGACTTCTAGATGAGTCCGCTCAAGGACCGAATTCAAGAATAGAAATTGTTCCAACTGCTTCTAAAATTCCGAAAATTGTAGGAGATGAATATGCAAAAGCATTTCGTTTTTTAGGAGCTGAAAATGTTGGTGTACTCAATATTGTAAATAGAACGGAATGTGAAAATCCAGGAGTATTGGAACGCGTTAGAAAAGCTGGTATTGTATTTTTTACTGGAGGGGATCAACTTAGATTAACTTCAATTATTGGAGGAACCTCTTTACATGAAATCCTATTACAAAAGTACATGAATGAGCCTTTTGTATACGCTGGAACCTCTGCAGGAGCTGCTTGTGTTTCGAAACAGATGATTTATCAGGGCTCCAGTTCAGAAGCGCTCCAAAAAGGAGAAATAAAGATAACAAGTGGTTTAGGCTTTATCGACAATGTGACAATAGATACTCATTTTGTGAAACGTGGCCGAATTGGTAGGTTATTTCAGGCTGTTGTGTCAAATCCAAAAACATTAGGATTGGGGTTAGGGGAAGATACTGGCTTATTAATAAAAAATGGGCACACAATGGAGGCAATTGGATCTGGGTTAGTAATACTAGTAGATGGTCGCAAAATCACGGATACAAATATTACCGACATCTCCATGGGGGACCCTATATCCATTAATAACCTCATTGTTCATGTTATGAGTAAAGGAGATGTTTATCAATTAAATAACCATTCATTTACCATCTTTAAAAACGCAAATTTATCTGCATGAAAATTGTGATTCATGGTGGTTTTTTTAGTGAATCATCCCAATCAGATGAAACCAAACTAAAAAAACAAACCGCTTTAAAGACTATTATTGAAAAGGGTTTTGAATTTCTTAAAACACATACGGCCTTGGAAACCGTTGTTTATACAACCACTTTATTGGAAGATTGCCCTCTATTTAATGCAGGGATTGGTTCGCAAATACAAAGAGACGGAAAAATCCGCATGAGCGCCTCAATAATGGATGGAAAAAGTTCTAGGTTCAGTGGGGTTATCAATATAGAAAATGTTAGAAATCCAGTGCTTATTGCTGAAAAGCTTTTGAAAGAAGAAGATCGTGTTTTAAGTGGACAAGAAGCAGGGAACTATGCAGTTTCCAAAGGCTTTGAATCATTTTCTACCGAAACACCTGAACGTAAAAACGAATTTAATCTGAAGTTAAATAATTCCAAAACGGGCACGGTTGGGTGTGTGGCATTGGACAATAAAGGTCATTTAGCCGTCGCAACATCGACTGGAGGAAAAGGTTTCGAAATACCTGGTAGGGTATCAGACTCTGCAACAGTTGCGGGTAATTATGCAAATTTGAATTGTGCTATAAGTTGCACTGGTGTTGGTGAAGATATTGTTAACGGAGCCATTGCAAGTAAAATAGTAACCCGTGTTACTGATGGGCAAAATATACAATCTGCATTTAGTAAAACCTTCCATGAGCTAAATGAAATTAATGGATTCGCTGGCGCAATTGGTATTGATTCAAAAGGAAATATTTATTGGGAGGAAAGTCACCCTAAAATCGTATTCGCCGCTTATGATGGCACGGACTTAACATTGTTTGAATAAAATTCATGCTTATTTATCAAATTCTCTCTTGCAAACACTCCTAATAATGCCCAATAAAGAGGGGCAACAGAAATTATACTAATGTTAAATTGTGCCTGTAATAAATAGGTTAAAATTGCAAAAAATAAAATCGTACTCGAATTAAGCTTA
>WTIB01000049.1:0-2927 GCA_011522905.1 Crocinitomicaceae bacterium
CAAGCAAAACGAATCAATGCTGATGTTTACATTACTTCTGACTTCAAATATCATGAGTTTTTTGATGCAGAAAATGAAATATTGATTCTAGACATTGGCCATTGGGAAAGTGAACAATTCACAACAAATCTAATTGGTAGGATTCTTAATGAAAAATTTAGTACCTTTGACGTCCATTTAACAGAGGTAAATACAAATCCTGTAAATTATTTTTAAAAATATGTCAGCTACTTCAACAAAAGCAACGAAAACAAGTAAGAAAGCAACTGGTGAGAAAAAGTCAACTTCCACAGCAAAAAAAACAAGTCCTGTGAAAGAGGTTACTTCAATTGAGGAGAAACTTGATGCTTTGTATAATCTTCAGAAAATTGATTCTGAAATTGATCGAATTAGAATTATTAGAGGAGAATTACCTATTGAGGTTGAGGATTTGGAAGATGAAATTGCTGGGCTCGAGACCAGAACAGGAAAAATTCAGTCTGAAATTGACGAAATTACAGAAGACATAAGCAACAGAAAGCTTGCCTCTAAAGAATCTGAAGCAGCAATTTTAAAATATAAGGAACGACAAAATAATGTTCGAAATAACCGCGAATATGAATCTCTTTCAAAAGAAATCGAATTCCAAGAGTTAGAAATCAAACTAAATGAAAAGAGGACTAAAGAAGGAAAGGTTAAAATAGAAAATAAGAAGGAACTACTGACTGAAGCAACTGAACGTTTAGAGCTGAAAAAAGCCGACTTAGAAACGAAAAAAGCAGAGCTTGATTCAATCATTAGTGCAACACAAAAAGACGAAAATAAGCTATTGAAAGCTTCAAAAGAAGCAAAGAAAAATATTGAAGAAAGACTGGTTCTTGCCTACGATCGTTTAAGAAATAATTCTAAAAACGGATTGGCGGTTGTTGAATTGATATATGGTAATAAGCAAAGATCCGGTCACAGAGATGCCTCTTGTGGTGGATGTTTTAACAAAATACCACCCCAACGAGAACTCGACATTGTCACAAAGAAAAAAATCATCATTTGTGAGCACTGTGGAAAAATATTGATTCCTTCTCAAGAAGAATCTGAAGATTAAAAGAAAGCGCGAAAGCGCTTTTTTTATATCAATTTAGTTCATAATCGATTCTTAAACTGCTTAATTTCTTAAACAATTCGTCCGTAGGATTAATAAGCACAGATCTTGAAGATAGGTTCACATGAATTTCATCTAGAGAATCATAAATCATAAAATTCACTTTACACTTGCCTTTATTTTCTTTTTTTAATAATACCGCTTGTAATTCTGAAATCAATTGATCGTCTATTTCTTTAAATGACATCTTGAGATCAAGACTTCTAGCCCTACTTTCTCTCAACCCTTGAAGGAGCTCCATGGCGTGAACCGTAAATTCAAGCCCCTTACCCCATCTGTTTTGTTCAATACGTCCTTTAATGATTACAAAAGTTCCAGGCTCCATAAAGTGCTTGAATTTTAAATATTTTTCATTAAAAATATTCAGCTTATAACTGTCATTGTAATCTTCTATTATGAGCGTACCAAAACCATCTCCTTTTCTAGTGACTCTATGCTCGCCAGAAGTAACCACGGCAGCAATCATGAGGTCCTTGCCTTCATTTTTCTCCATCTCAATAAGACAGCGAATATCCCCTTTACAGAAAGATTCGATTTCAATGCGAAAATCATCCAATGGGTGACCTGAAAGGTAAACCCCTAAGACTTCTTTTTCTTTATTAAGTCTATAAACACTGGACCAAGCCTCTGAATAAGGAATCTCTAATTCGGGCAATTGAACTTCAGATGTACCACCAAATAAATCCTCCTGCCCCTTTTCTAGATTTGCCTGATAGTCCTTTCCAAATTTTATTACACTCTCGAAAAATGGTCTTTCAGAGACATCTGATACAAAATACTGACTTCGTTGAACAGATTCGTTTAATGAATCAAAAGCACCAGCATATAGCAAACTTTCGAATACACTTTTACTGCATAGTCTATGATTCACTCTCTTTGCAAAATCAAAAATGGAATTAAAATTTTCAGATGTTCTTATTTTCACAATTTCTTCAATTGGTGCACTTCCAAGTCCCTTTACTGCTCCTAAACCAAAACGAATTGCACCTTTCTTGTTGATCGTGAATGTATAATTAGACTCATTTACATCTGGGCCGAGTACAGGTATACCCATTCGGCGACTTTCTTCCATAAAGAATGATACCTTTTTAATGTCATTCATGTTATTACTGAGTACTGAAGCCATATATTCCGCAGGATAATTTGCCTTTAGATAAGCTGTCTGATAAGCAATCCATGCATAACAAGTCGAATGCGATTTATTAAAAGCATAGGAGGCAAATTTTTCCCAATCCTTCCAAATTTTTTCGAGCGTTTCAGATTTATGTCCTTTTTGTTTTGCTCTTTCATCGAATATGGGCTTCATTTTGTCAAGGACTTTTCTGTCCTTTTTTCCCATAGCCTTCCTTAAAGTATCGGCTTCACCCTTTGAAAAATCTGCAAGTTTTTGGGAGAGTAGCATAACTTGCTCTTGATATACTGTAATTCCGTATGTCTCTTTTAAATATTCCTCACAGTCGTCTAAATCATACTCAATCTTTTCATCTCCATGCTTTCGCTTTACATATGATGGAATATAATCCATTGGCCCTGGACGATATAGTGCATTCATCGCAATAAGATCAGGGAACTCCGTTGGTTTAAGCTCCTTTAAATACTTCTGCATACCAGGAGATTCGTACTGAAAAATACCCACGGTCTCTCCTTTTTGAAATAGTTGATAAGTAAGCTCATCATCTAAAGGGAATTCATCTGGAATTAATTTGATGCCTTTGGTTTGTTCCACAAATTTCACAGCATCTTTGATCAGGGTCAGCGTTTTCAAACCCAAGAAGTCCATTTTGAGAAG
>WTIB01000049.1:3027-9262 GCA_011522905.1 Crocinitomicaceae bacterium
GACAGATGATTTCGCCGCCATTGTTCCATAAGTTATAATCTGTGCTACCTGATTTGCACCATATTTATCTATCACATAATCAATCACCTTTCCTCTCCCCTCATCATCGAAATCAATATCAATATCAGGCATCGAAATTCGATCCGGATTTAAAAAGCGCTCAAAAAGAAGATCGTACTTAATGGGGTCGACATTGGTAATCCCGGTACAATAAGCCACTACTGAACCGGCGGCAGAACCTCTTCCCGGCCCTACTGAAACACCCATTGATCGCGCGGCAGAACAAAAGTCCTGTACAATTAAAAAATATCCAGGATATCCTGTTTTTTTAATGGTTTCCAACTCAAAATCTATACGTTCTTTTAGTTCCTCATTGATCTCTGGATATCTTTGTTTTGCGCCTTCATAAACCAAATGTCTGAGATAATTATTTTCTCCTCTTTTGCCTCCATCTTCCTTATCTTTTAGGTCTATGAATTTTTCTGGAATATCAAACTCGGGAAGGAGTACATCTCGTTCAAGATGGTAATGCTCGCATTTTTCAACTATTTCTTGGGTATTGAGAAGAGCAGAGGGAATGTCCCTAAACAAATCAACCATTTGCTCAGTTGATTTGAAATAATACTCCTCATTTTCGTGACCAAAACGAAAACCCCTACCTCTACCTTTAGGTGTTTTAACTAAGGCCCCTTCCTTGACACACAAAAGAATATCATGCGCCGAGGCATCACTTTTGTTTAAGTAAAAGGAATTATTTGCCGCAACAAGTTTTACATCATTCTTACCTGCCAATTCAATAAGAGAGGTATTCAAACGGTCCTCGAATTCTAAGCCAAGACGATTCAATTCAACATAAAAATCATCTCCAAATTGTTCTTTCCACCATAGCATCGCATTTTCTGCCTGCTGTTCTCCTACATTTAAAATCAGGTTGGGGATTTCACCATATACACCTCCACTTAGGACAATTAAATCGCTTTTATATTGAACAAGTAACTCTTTGTCAATTCGCGGGACATAATACATTCCCGAAGTAAATGCCATGGAGGACAGCTTTATTAAATTTTGGTATCCTCTCTTGTTTTTTGCCAATAAAACCACTCGACTTCCATTGTCCTTCTGAGATTTGTCATTCATGTTTCGACAAACATTAAACTCACAACCTATGATAGGTAATATCTCTTTTTTGTCAAATGCTTTATTTTCTTTTTCAGCAATTTCCCTTTCTCGTTGAACACTTTTATTGTATTTCGTCGTGGCCGATTCAAAAAGAAATGCTGCCATCATATTCCCAGAATCGGTAAGCGCAACAGCATGCATTCCGTATGCTCCACATTTCTCAATCAAATTTGAAATTTGCGTTGTAGATTGAAGGATTGAATACTGAGAATGGTTATGAAGATGTGTAAAGGAATAATTTGCCAATCTCTCTGCTCCCTCAGCATCAATTTCAATATCTTTTTTAGATTTTGCTTGACGTTCGAGAGATTTTCTGATTTTATCGCTCTCCTTTTTAAGATTGACATGCGTAAGTCCAATGGGTGCAATAGGTACCGGATTTGTTTTTTTGAATTCGCTTATACCTGTAACATCCGTATTTAGCTCCTCAATCGTATATATTCCTATTCGAATAAGCTCAAGAAAAGATCTCGTTGTTGCCTCCACATCAGCAGTTGCATTATGTGCCTCATTAAAACTCTCCCCAAAGAGTTTTAAGTGTAATTCAGATAATGTTGGTAATTTAAATTTACCACCCTTTCCTCCTTTTATTTGACAAAGAGAAGCTGTTTTCTCTGTACACGTATTTAATACGGGTATTTTTGTCCAATCTGTATTTTGATTAAGCCTGAAAAACTCACACCCTAATACATTAACATCAAAATCTACATTATGTCCAACTATGAATTTTGCCTGCTGCACAACTTTAGAGAAAGCCTCAAGAACAATTGTTAATTCTTGACCTTTCTGTGCTGCCAGCTCCGTCGAAATCCCATGAACTTCTTCCGCTTTATATGGAATATTAAAGCCCTCTGGCTGAATTAAAAAATCATTGTTTTCGATTAATACTCCATTGGCATCATGAAGCTGCCAAGCTATTTGAACCAGTCTTGGCCAATTATCCACATCACTAATAGGCTCATGATATCCCTTAGTTGGCAATCCTGTGGTTTCCGTATCAAAAATGAGGTACATTAACTGGTATTATTTTTAATAAAGATAAATAATTCAATGCTGCAGAATGAAAGTGTTGAAAAGTATTTTTCGTACTTTAAACATTCAATAATTGAAGTAGAATTAAATGAAAAAATACATTCTTGCTATTGATGCTGGAACCACCAGTTCGAGAGCGATTTTATTTGATAAGAAAGGACGAGAAGTTGGTGTAGAACAATATGAATTTCAACAATATTTCCCTAAAGAAGGATGGGTTGAACACGATCCAATTGAACTTTTAAACTCTCAACAAAAAGCCATTCAGGATGTATTGATCAATAATAAGGTCAATGCAAGTGAGATAGACTCTATTGGTATAACGAATCAACGAGAGACTACCGTTGTTTGGAATAAAAATAATGGGAAACCAGTATACAACGCTATTGTATGGCAGGACAGACGTACTGCTCAAAAATGCATGGAACTTTCAAACGATGGTTATGCGGAGACCATCCAAAATAAAACGGGTTTGGTATTAGACGCTTATTTTTCAGGAACAAAAATTCAATGGATTCTTAGCCAAAATGAAGAAAACAGAAGACTTGCTGAGACAGGAGAGCTTATTTTTGGAACAATTGACACCTGGCTCATTTGGAACCTATCTAATGGGAAATATCATGTGACAGACCCAAGCAATGCGAGTCGAACCATGCTTTATAACATTCATACACTCAATTGGGATGACCAGCTTCTTGGGATGCTTAATGTCCCTAAATCGATGATGCCTATCGTAAAATCCTCATCAGAAAACATTGGCTCTATCCAATTAAAAGGTTGGGATGATGAAGTTATGATTTCAGGTATAGCAGGGGATCAACAGGCTGCACTTTTCGGTCAGCTATGTTTTAATCCAGGAGATGTAAAAAACACATATGGCACAGGGTGTTTTTGTGTGATGAATACGGGTAAAAGTCCGGTCCAATCAAAAAACAAAATGCTGACAACGATTGCGTGGCAAATCAATAATGAAACACATTATGCATTGGAAGGAAGTGTTTTTATTGGAGGAGCATTGATTCAATGGCTCAGGGATGGAATGAATATGATCTCGTCTTCAGCTGAAATTGAACAACTTGCAGAAAGCGTAAACGATAATGGTGGTGTTACATTTATTTCTGCACTGACAGGCCTTGGGGCTCCTTACTGGAACCCAAATGCAACCGGAGCGATAATGGGCATCACTAGAGGTACGAAGAAAGGTCATATCGCAAGGGCAGCGTTGGAGGCCATTGCCTTAAGATCTCGGGAAATCATCACTGAAATGGAAAAGGATGCGGGTATCAAATATCAAAGCCTTAAAGTCGATGGTGGAGCGAGCCAAAATAATTTATTAATGCAAATTCAGGCTGACCTCTTAAACACTTTGGTAATTAGACCAAAAACAACCGAAACTACAGCCCTAGGCGTAGCCTTTTTAGCAGGATTAGCCAGTGGCTTTTGGAAAAACAAAGAGGAAATAAAATCATTGTGGAAAAAAGAGCGAGAATTCGTCCCAGTTCCAAATACTCCTGCCCAAAATACACTTGAACTTTGGGAAAAACGAATTTCGAAAATAATTATGAATGAATCGTGATTCGAATTTAAAAAAAATCAACTCAAATAAAAGCTGGGACCTCATTGTTATTGGGGGCGGAGCAAGTGGATTAGGTGTGGCATTGGATGCGTCTAGCAGGGGCCTAAAAGTTCTTTTGATTGAAGAATACGATTTTGGAAAAGGCACTTCTTCCAGAAGTACCAAACTCGTACACGGTGGTGTAAGATATCTTAAAAACGGCGAATTATCATTAGTCATCGAAGCATTAAGGGAAAGGGGCATTATGCTCAAAAATGCTCCTCATTTGGTTCGAAACATGAGCTTTATCATTCCAACATACGAGTGGTGGGATACCCCTTTTTATGGCATAGGTTTGAAAATCTATGATTTAATGGCTGGCAAATTAGGGTTAGGTCCTTCACAAATGTTAAGTAAAACCGAAACCATTGAAAAAATTCCCAATGTGAATCAAAAAGAATTAAACGGAGGAATTATTTACCACGATGGACAATTTGACGATGCACGGATGGCGATAAGTCTTGCACACACCATTGAAGAAAATGGTGGAACCGTTATAAATTATTTTAAATGGGATTCATTTTGCTATGAAAATGGTAAGGTATCTGGTATACATGCCACAGACCAAATCACGAAAATGTCATACGAGCTAAAAGCAAATGTTGTTGTGAATGCAACTGGTGTTTTTGCAGAAAAAATAATGAAAACAGATGACCCCGATTCAAAAATCAAAATCAAACCTAGCCAAGGTGTTCATCTAGTATTGGACCGAAGCTTTTTAAATTCAGAAAATGCAATAATGGTACCCAATACAAGTGACGGCCGTGTGCTTTTTGCCGTTCCCTGGCATGACGTAGTCATTGTGGGGACTACTGATACTGAAGTTAAAGATGCTACAATCGAACCCATTGCAACTGATGATGAAATTGATTTTATATTGTTGAATGCAGAAAAATACATGACAAAAAAACCGACAAGAAAAGATGTTAAAAGTGTATTTACTGGACTCCGCCCCCTAATCTCACAAGAAAACAAAAGCTCAAAATCATTATCGAGAAAGCATTCTATTTATCGAAGTAAGAAAGGTGTATTTCATTTATTAGGAGGCAAATGGACCACCTACCGAAAAATGGGTATGGACCTAATTGACCTTGTTAATGACACAAATAAGTTGAACCTGGCCCCGAGTAAAACTGATAGCCTAAAGATTTATGGTTATGCAAATAACATTTCATGGGACGACCCTCTGCATTTTTATGGCTCCAAAAAGATGGATGTAGTGAATTCAGGTTCTACGAAAGTCCTAACAAATAAGCTACCAATTACAGCTGCTCAAATTATTTATGCTGTAAAATATGAAATGGCAAAAACAATTGAAGATGTTTTGTCTAGAAGAACGAGATGCTTGCTCATTGATGCAAAAGAGTGTATAAAAATCGCTCCTACAGTCGCCAAAATTATGTCTTCAGAATTAAATGCTTCAGAAAATTGGGAACAAGAACAAATTAAATTATTTTTAAACCTCGCGAAAAATTATCACTTATGAATCCATTTGTTGCAGAATTTATAGGAACATGTATTTTAATGGTTTTGGGTGCAGGTGTTGTTGCTAATGTATCTTTAAAAAATACGGCAGGCGAAAAGGACCCTAAATGGATCTTAATCACTATTGCTTGGGGTTTTGCTGTATTTGTAGGTGTTTTCATCAGCGGTGAATTTAGTGGCGCACATTTAAATCCTGCAGTTAGTGTAGGTTTGGCAATGGTCAAAAAGTTTGATTGGGCCCTGGTTCCCATGTATGTTTTTGCACAAACTTTGGGAGCAATGTTTGGAAGTTGGTTAAATTACCAATTGTATTATGATCACTTTCAGGCAACAAGTGATGAAAATACCATAAGGGGTTGTTTTTGTACAGCACCTATGATTAAAAATACACCACGTAATTTATTTAGTGAAATCTACGGGACATTTTTTCTTGTTTTTGCTATATTTTTCATCGCAAAACCAAGCCTCCAGATTGAAGGAGTTGATCAAATTCAATACGGTATTGGTGCTTTAGATGCCCTTCCTGTAGGAATTTTGGTTTGGGTCATTGGAATGTCTCTTGGGGGAACAACAGGCTACGCCATTAATCCTGCAAGAGATTTTGGTCCAAGACTCGTATACGCAATCATCAGACGAAAGCAAAATAATGCCAATTGGAGCTATGCTTGGATTCCTGTTGTAGGCCCCCTGGTTGGAGGTGTACTCGCAGGAATTGTTTTTAATCTATTGAATTAAGGAATCTTTAATGAGCTACAGTTCTTCTATAGCATCTTCAAAATCAAAGTCACTTTCCTCTTTTTTACCTCCTCCCGCAAAATGCCAATTCCATGAAATTCCGACCCTCAATGGATGAACTGCAGCAGTCTTGTTTTGTTTAAACATGGTAGACAAGCTATATGAACCAAAAATTCCAAAAGCTCCATA
>WTIB01000087.1 GCA_011522905.1 Crocinitomicaceae bacterium
ATCAATAAGAAGCTTGAGCTCCTCTGGATGATGCGCGTAGTCATCTATGAACATTAAATTTTCAGTCTTGATGTGAACATCAAATCTTCTTCTTACACCTTTGAAAGAAGCAAGCCCTTTTTTAATTTCAGGATAAGATAGGCCAATTTTTTCCATTAACACGATACACGATAAAGCGTTAAGTACATTATGAATTCCAGGTATTCCCAGCTCAAATTTACGCCCCTTGTAGTCATTTGAATCCACATAAAAAACCATAACTCCTGCCTCATAACCAATATGATTTGCAGAATAATCTGATGTTGTTGATTCAATATTGTAGGTACAATATTTTGAAAGTGTATGTAGTTCAATTCCCTCTCGCACAATACACCACCCTCCAGGATCTATTTTCATTACATATTGCTGAAAACCTTCATTAAAATGCTCCGGATCTCCATAGATATCCAAATGATCAGGGTCCATTGCCGTAACTATACTACAATAGGGAGAAAGATGCAGAAAAGAACGATCAAATTCATCTGCCTCAACTACCGCCCAATCACTATTTTTATTTACCAAAACATTGGAGTCAAAATTGGCTGAAATCCCTCCCAAAAAAGCACTGCACTGCAAATCTGTTTGACTTAGCACATGAGCAATCATTGCACTTGTAGTTGTTTTACCATGTGTACCCGCAACACACAATGCTTTGCTAAATCTTGTAATTAGACCAAGTACCTCTGACCTTTTGATTACCTTAAAATTATTATCGCGAAAATAATTCAGCTGAAAATGATCCTCTGGAATCGCAGGAGTGTAAATGACAATGGTATCCTCGATATTTAGATGAGATTTCGGTATTTTATTTTTATTGTCCTCAAAAGATATTTCACAACCCTCAGCTATCAAGGCGTCAGTAATGACAGAGCTGTTTCGATCATATCCGGCTACCCTCTTTCCAAATGAGTTAAAATATCTTGCCAAGGCAGACATACCGATGCCACCGATTCCGATGAAAAAGAAATATTTATAGTCTATAATTCTCTTATTCATTTCAATATTAATTTCTCGGTTTCATTAACTATATCAGATGTTGCATTTGGCCTGGCCATGGCTTTGATATTATTAGACAATTTGCGAGAAAGCTCTTTGTCTAATAAAAGAGATTCTGCTTTTTGAATGAGATCCTTATCGCAGTCCACATCCCTGACCATTAATGCAGCATCAGAACGAACTAAAGACATG
Organism: Crocinitomicaceae bacterium; assembly: GCA_011522905.1. Lineage (GTDB taxonomy): Bacteria > Bacteroidota > Bacteroidia > Flavobacteriales_D > Crocinitomicaceae > UBA952. Next base: position 1,228 of record WTIB01000087.1, read on the forward strand.
GCATTCTTTGTCTGATGATCTTCTGAAACATTAGGTGAAGGAACAAGTATTACTGGCTTCCCCATTAAGCACAATTCCGAAACAGATAATGCTCCAGCTCTTGATATGATGACATCTGCAGCACAATATGCGGCATCCATTCTTGAAATAAATGAAAGAAGACGGACTTCCGAGTTTTTTTCGGTATCCACTCTTTTTTTGAGCTCATCAAAATAATATTTACCACATTGCCAAATAAATTGATTTTCCATAGGCTGAGCCGATTCCACTCGATTAAGCATGGCTTGATTTAATGTTCTTGCCCCTAAACTACCCCCTAAAACCAAAATGGTTTTTTTATTCGGCGATAAGTCAAATAATTTATGTGCCTCTTCCCTAGAAATTTCATCTGCCGAAAGGTTTTTTCTTACCGGATTTCCGGTTAGTCTGATTTTTTGTTTTGGGAAAAATTGCTCTAAGCCTTCATATGCAGTGCAAATCAAATCGACCTTTTTTGACAATAAAATATTTGTTTTCCCAGGAAATGAATTCTGTTCTTGAACCACGGTAGGAACTCCTAACAAGGTTGCCATTTTCAATGTAGGTCCGCTGGCATATCCACCAACACCTATAACGACCTCTGGAGCAAAATTCTTAATCACCTTTCGAGCTCGTAGAAGACTAACCAAAAGCTTAAATGGAAGTAAAAAATTAGAAAGGCTAAGCCTTCTTTGAAAACCCACAATTGGAAGTCCAATAATTTCAAATCCTGCTTCAGGAACACGGGTCATTTCCATTTTTCCCGTAGCACCTACAAATAAAATATCAACATCTGGATTTCTTGATTTAATCTCATTGGCAATTGCAATTGCTGGAAAAATATGTCCCCCGGTACCACCACCAGAAATAATGACTCTAGAAATATGCTTGCTATTCTCCTTCATCTAAAAATACTTTACCTGTCTTACTTCCCTTCATGCTCTTGTGAGCGATTGACTGAACAATTCCAATAGATATACATGCCATTATGAGTGCAGATCCTCCCATGGCCAAAAACGGCATATTTTGCCCGGTCACCGGAAGAAAACCCGTGCAGACCAGCATATTTATGGTTGCCTGTGAAAGCAAATGAATACCAATACCCAAACAGGCATATGATTCAAAAAGACTGTCTGTTTTTAAGGCAATTTTTATAATTCTAAGTAGGAGAACGAGATATAAAAAGATGAGTACAAAAGCCGACAAGGAACCAAATTCTTCCACAAAAGAAGCATAATAAAAATCCGCATAAGCCTCAGGTAAATATTCCTTTAATCGTCCATCACCAACTCCCTGTCCAATAATAGACCCATTAAAAATGGCCAATTCCGCATTATTAGATTGTGCGTTTTCACTTATACTAGATTGATCCGGTGTGGTTTTTCGATCAATGCGTTTTTCCCAGGTATCATATCGTGGTAATAAATTTAAATCTGGAAAAGCTTTATGTATCGTTATTGCCAATAAAACCAGAACAAGTCCTCCTGCAATGATACTTGACAACTTTAGCCATGGCATTTTACCAATAAATAATAGGATAAATGATAACACAAATAGCATTACAGCTGTAGATAAATTATCCTTAAAAATGAGGCCACAAATTACAATGATGGGTAACAATAATGGCCAGAATCCCTCTTTCCAATTATCGAGCTTATTCTCCTTTTTGACCAATAACCTCGACAAATACAAAATAAGAGCAAGCTTCGCAAAATCAGAAGACTGAAATGTCAAACCAATAAATGGAATTCTTATCCAACGATCCGCCCCATTGACATTGACACCAAAAAACATAGTGAATATCAATAATCCTATAGCTAGATAATAAGCAAACTTGCTGATTTGATAAACATATTTTGAATCTATTCTATGTATCACATACATTGAAAAGAATCCGATGAACACATACATTAAATGCTTGAACAAATAATAAAAAGGAGTACCTCCCTCGATTTTAACGAGAATTGGAACAAAGCTATATACGGTAACCAATGAAAAAGACAGCATCAAAATTGATATCATCCAAATGACTGGATCTCCTTTTAGATATTTTAAATAAGCCCTCATTTTAAAGCTTGGAAAACAATGATGAGAAATAATTCATGGCATAAGGCCCATCTGAATCTGATGCTGTAAAGACCAAAATTCCTGGTGTAAAAGAAAAATTATTGAGCTGATGAATGGCCTCTTTGATATTTACAAAATGTTTAATGTCCTTATTAATTACTATGTCCTGACATTCTCCGTAAACAATATAATCTATAGGCTTTTTATGGTTTTCACCATAAAGATTTATATGCGCATCAATCTCTGCATGATTCCCTAACCAGATGGTTTTAAACGGAAACGATTCAATGGTTTTTGCCAACACCGAAATATTTGGATTATGCCAGCTAAAGGCATCCATTCCAAATAATTTACCGTGCGACTTCAATGAAGATGCAGAAGAACTTAATTGTGTAAGCTCTTGGGCTTTGGCTATAGCACTCCTAATTTTATCGAATTCCTTTTCTATCATGATTAAAGCATTCTTACAGCTTGCTTAAATTGATTTCCGCGGTCTTCATAGCTCTCAAACAAATCAAAACTTGCACACGCAGGTGAAAGCAATACAGACTCATTTTTTCTAGCAAGTCGATATGCATAAGCTACCGCCTCAACGGCACTTCTTGCCTCAACTAATGTTTCAACTTTCGACTGAAAAGCCTCTTTTATTTTTTCATTATTTTCTCCCAAACAGATAATGGCTTTTACTTTTTCATCTACCAAAGTCATTAATTCGTCATAGTCATTGCCCTTATCTACTCCCCCTACAATCCATACGGTAGGTTTTTCCATACTTTCCAGAGCAAACCAGGTTGAATTGATATTGGTAGCCTTGGAATCGTTAATAAATTCTACACCATTAATCTTGGCAACAAATTCTAAGCGGTGTTCTACATTGACAAAATCCTCAAGACTTTGTCGCACAATATCCTTGCGGATTTCTACAATTCTGGCAGCTATCCCGGCCGCCAATGAATTTTGGGTATTGTGCTTACCCTTTAAAGCTAAATCATGAATGGACATAGTAAATTGATTTTTTATATTTATTATTATTTGTTCCTTGTTTAAGTACCCTCCCACCTCTTGCTTTTTGAGAAGAGAGAATGTTGCGAGATTCATATGGGTGCTTTTTTTTTTCAGCGCCGATGTAATTCTAAAATCGTCTGCGTTATAGATAAACCAGTCTTTTTCCGTCTGATTATTTATGATTTTCATCTTCGAATTGACATATAAATTCATGTCATTTTCATATCGATCTAAATGGTCAGGAGTGATATTCAACAAAACAGATATATCCGCCCTAAAATCTTTCAAGTCATCAAGCTGAAATGAGCTAAGCTCAAGCACATAATATTCGTAATCTGAAGATGCCAACTGACGTGCAAAACTCTTTCCTATATTCCCACCGAAACCAACGCTGTAACCTGCTGATTTAAGAATATGATACACCAACATTGTTGTAGTTGTTTTTCCATTACTACCAGTAATACATATGGTTTTAGCAGATGAAAATCTAGATGCAAACTCAATCTCAGATAGCACTGTGATTTTTGATTCCTTTATGAATTTTATGACTGGCGTATTATTTGGAATTCCAGGAGACTTAATAATCAAATCAGCTTTTCCAATTTTATCAAGCGTATGTCCATTTTCTTCATAAGAAATGTCATTGTCTTCAAGCTCTTTTCGGAATTGATCTTTGATCAAATTAAAATCAGAGACAAATACTTCTGCACCCATTTTTTTTGCAAGTAAAGCTGCGCCAACTCCACTTTCTCCAGCGCCAATAATTGAGATATATTTATTTTTTAAATTCATTATCTGACCTTCAATGTTACAATAGTTACTACCGCCAAAAGAACTGCCAAAATCCAAAATCGAGCAACAATTTTGGCTTCATGTAAACCTGATTTTTGATAGTGATGATGCAATGGTGCCATCTTAAAGATTCTCCTTCCTTCACCATATTTTCGTCTTGAGTATTTGAAATATCCCACCTGTAACATGACAGAAATATTTTCAATGAGAAATACACCGCACAAGACAGGAATCAGCAATTCCTTTCTAATTGAAATCGCAAAAACTGCAATAATTCCTCCAATCGCAAGGCTTCCTGTATCACCCATGAAAACTTGAGCTGGATAAGAATTGAACCATAAAAAACCGATACAAGCACCTACAAATGCAGAGATGAATATGACCAGCTCCTCTGCAAAAGGGATATACATTACATTCAAATATTCAGCAAAATTGACGTGAGAACTCACATATGCCAATATGGCTAATGCGATGCCAATAATAGCCGAAGTCCCTGTGGCCAAACCATCGAGACCATCAGTCATGTTTGCACCATTGGAAACTGCAATCACAATAAATATCACAATTGGAATAAAAATTAACCAGCCATATGAACCATCCCCTCCAAGAAGCCATTTGTAGTTAAATTCATTATTCTTTACAAAAGGAATCGTTGTGGTCATTTCATCTGTTTCGACCCATTTGTAATTTTCTTTAGCATTCAAGTCACCCTCTTCATGCGAGACTAATTTTTCATTCTCCTTAAGCTGATAGTCACTGGAAACTCTCTTATGTACAACCACATCATCAGAGAAATAGAGGACAGAGCCAACAATCAAACCAACTCCAATTTGTCCGATGATTTTAAATCTCCCCTTTAAACCTTCTTTATTTTTTTTGAATACCTTAATGTAATCATCTAGAAATCCAATTAAACCGAGCCAAACTGTTGCCAGTAGCATCGTAATCACGTACACGTTTTCTAGTCGAGCAAATAAAATGGTTGGAATGAGTATGGCCCCCAGAATAATCAACCCTCCCATAGTTGGAGTTCCCGATTTCTCCATTTGACCTTCCAATCCCAAATCTCGAACGGTCTCACCAATTTGTTGTCTTTGAAGACGACCAATGATTCTTTTCCCAAAAACGATTGAAATAATTAAAGAAGAAATTAAAGCCAAAGCAGCTCTAAATGAAATATATCCAAATAATCCAGCTCCCGGAAAATTGTACTTCTCTAAAAATTCAAAAATATAATACAGCATTAGTTTTCAATTTGATTTAAAAATTCACTTGCAATCTGGTAATCATCAAAATCGTGTTTGACTCCATTAATCTCTTGGTATTTTTCATGACCCTTTCCTGCGAGGAGAATGATATCCGTACTATCAGCCAACTTTATAGCCAGTTTTATAGCCTCCCTTCTATCAGTAATTGAAAGAGTCATATCTCTTTCTCCCTGATTCAATCCATTTTTCATATCATCTAAAATCAGCTCAGGGTTTTCACTTCTTGGATTGTCAGAAGTAAGGATAAGTTGGTCACTCATTTTGGCAGCAATCGAGGCCATAATGGGACGTTTTTTAGCGTCTCTGTCTCCCCCACAACCCACAACGGTAAAAAGTTTTGCATTTTTCTTTTTTATACTGTTGATGGTAGAAAGCACATTTTCTAATGCGTCAGGCGTATGTGCATAATCCACTATTGCGGTGGGACCATTTTGACCTTTAACATACTGAAATCTGCCATCGACAGACCTCAAATTGCTTAATGAACTAAGTATGTTCAATTTATCCTCACCAAGAAGTGCAGCAGTCGCGAATACAGCTAATAAATTATATGCATTAAATTGACCGATTAATCTTGAATAAAATTCTTTTCCATCCAAGTTTAAAATGAGTCCTGATATGTCATTCTCAATGATTTTAGCTTTAAAATCCGCAGGTGTTTTAAGGGCGTAATTATATTTTTGAGCAGTAGTGTTTTGCAACATCACCGTTCCGTTTTTATCATCAATATTCGTGAGTGCAAAAGCGTTTGGTGAAAGCTTATCAAAAAACTTTTTCTTTGCTTTTATATACTCATCAAAGGTCTTATGATAATCCAAATGATCATGACTTATATTTGTAAACACCCCACCTTTAAAGACAATCCCATGTACGCGATTTTGAACGATGGCATGAGAGCTAACTTCCATGAAGCAATGGGTACATCCCTCATTCACCATCTCATTTAATAAATGATTTAATGAAACCGGGTTTGGTGTAGTATGTGTGGCCTTAAATGACTTATCAATAACTTTATTTGTTACGGTAGAAATCAATCCACATTTATAGTTAAGCTGTGTATACAATTCATGTAATAATGTTGCCGTGGTCGTTTTCCCATTGGTGCCGGTAATTCCGATCAGATTGATCTTTTTTGATGGAAAATTGTAAAAGGCACTCGCCATTAAAGCCAAAGCAGCAGAGCTATCCTCTACGATTATTACGGTCAAGTCATTTTGCTGATATTCTATATTTTTTTCAGAAACGATACACCTACATCCCTGTTCAATTGCCGACTTTATGTAATCATGACCATCAGCCATTTCTCCTCGAATTGCAAAGAAAACATCTCCTTGAGAAACTTTTCTTGAATCAAATTTCAAACCACTTACAGAAACATTATTATCCCCTTGAATAACTTCAAACTTGAATCCAATCAATATATCTTTCAGTTGTTTCATTATTCCGCTAATGTGATTTGAATTAAACGCCCCTTCTCTATCTCCTCTCCCGCTCTCACAGATTGATAAACAACTTTTCCAAATCCCTTAACATCAACCATATACCCCATGTCTTCGAGAAGAAAAACAGCATCTCTAGCAGTCATCCCCTTGACATTTGGTATCACATTTTCTCTAATTTTTCTATCACTTAGTTGGATTTCTGAAGCGGATTTTGAGGAATTGACCCACTTGCCCTTTCTCCCAACTTGATAACCATAACCTAATTCTGTAAGTGATCTTGTAATATCTGACTTATACCCCGCTTTTATTTCGGGAGAATTAGGTGCCCGTTTCGCATCTTCATTAACGGCATCGTGAAACTGTAAATTTGATGCATAAACCTTATTTGCAACCGAAGCGAACACTGTACCTGAAACCTTCGCCCCGTAAATGAATTTTTTAGGTTTATAAATTACCACTATGCATGAGTAAAGGGGATTTTCAGCAGGAAAATAACCACAAAAAGAAGCCTGATATTCCGAATCCTCTCTGTCTAAAAACTGACCAGATTCATCCATGATTTTGGCAGTTCCCGTTTTTCCTGCGATATTGAACTCAACACTTTCAAGATCTGATCCAGTGCCATTTTTCATTACACCTTCTAAACACTTTTTAACCTTATTTATCGTCGATTGAGAACAAATTTTGTCCTTTAAAACAACTGGAGAAAAGCGTTCAACGAGCTTTCCAGATTGTCTTATCTCCTCTACAAATAAGGGCTTCATCATCTTTCCATTATTCGCTACAGAATTATATAGACATAAAGTCTGAAGCGGTACCTGCTCTACCTCATAACCAATAGCCATATATGGAATAGATAATCCCGACCAAACAGCAGTTCCTGGCTTAGAAACAAGTGGCTTTTTTTCCCCCAGCAATTTGATTCCCACTGGTTCGGTCAATCCAAATTGCTCTAGACGATCAATAAATTTATGTGGCTCATTTTTATATTTTTCATTAATCGTTGGCGCAATCACATTGGAGGATTTTTCAAAAGCTTGTTGAACCGTAATCATCCCATATCCATTCCCGTAATTTGAATCATATAAGGGCTTATTTGACCCATTAAATGAGTATTTCCCTTTTGCATCTACAATGTCATTTAAATCAAGCTTTCCATCCTCAAGGGCTGCCATTAATGAAGCCAGCTTAAATGTTGACCCAGGAGCAGTCCGACTGCCAATGGCATAATTGTAAGGCTGAGAAAAGGTATTATCATCATGTCTTTTTAGATTAGAGATGGCTCTTATGTAACCAGTTTTTACTTCCATCACAATAACGCATCCATGTGAAGCGTCCATCTCAATAAGCTGTTTTTCTAGTTCCGAATGAACCACTTCCTGAATATCGGAGTCAATTGTCAACACCAAGTCTGC
>WTIB01000253.1 GCA_011522905.1 Crocinitomicaceae bacterium
ATTCAATACTTGAACATTTAGTTTAAATTGAACTTTTTCAACCAAAACAAATCAGGGAAAATGTCAATCAAAGTATTTTTAGACCTTACATAAACCTTGCCCTTTATTTCAATGTTTTCAAAAAGGTTTGGATTTAAATTTGCCTTTAGTTGTAATATTTTTTGATTGAGATAATATGACAGAGTTGAGAGCGTTGAGTCGTTTGATTTCCAAAGTATTTTGGATTTTTTTTCTCGAAGATTCATTATTTTTTTATGACCCTGAAGTCCACGAATTATGGAAAAACTTTGTGCTTCAACCGAGTTTAAAATTATTGTATTATCCTCGGAGAGCACAAAGTAAATTTTCGTGATATTGTGCCTATTTATTAAATCATTTATAGTTTCCAGCGTTTTCAAATCATTCGGAGAAGTATTACCGAGGCTGGTATAAAAGTAATTGACCCCTTCATATTCCCGATTAATAACTGTTTCCAGGCAATCCGTCGGGCACACAAGAAATAGAGAGGTGTTCATTTTAATGCCGCATCTTAATTTTGAAATGGAAATGACGAATGATGAACATCAATCTTTAATTCACCCTCAATGAGTTTATATCCAAATGTATACTCTACCTTCGCCTCATTACCACTGAGATCCGTAAAATAGTAATTACCCATCGCTATTGCTCTCTTTTCTTCTAGAATAAATCCTGAATTTTCAAACCTAACCTTTGTCCAAGGTTGAATAGCAAAACCTTTATCTTCATCACAAGCCCTGTCATTTCCTGCAATAAAGTAAGACAATGCTTGAGACTTTGTCGGTCTAAACTGCTCTATCTCACACTTGGTTGGTTTGAATAATACGGTGGCTTCTCCAAAAGCATATCGTGCATCGAGAAAACTGCTTGCGAATGCCTCACATTCAGACCTATTTTCCTTTAATGAACCAATTTTTACAACACCATTTCCCCATTTTTCTTGTACTTCTAATACTTGTTCTTTTTTAATCATTTTATTTTAAATTTTAATTATAAAGCATAAGCTCGTTCAACTGGCCACTCGTCATCATAGCCATTTTTCCAATACCCCTGAACCAACTCCTCTCGAGTCAAGAGACATTTTTTTAAGTCAGACTCGATTTGTTCCTGATCCATATCTTGTCCGATGAATACGATTTCATTATTTCGATCACCAAAGGTGTTGCTCCAACTTGATTCAATGACCTGTTGATTTTCTAGAAATGATGCGAATTGTGTCCTTTTTTCGAAGGGCATACTGCACCACCATACACCTGCACTATCTGCGCGAAGAGATCCACCTGCCTGGCTCCAAACTAATGCCTGTTCTGGCCGAGAGGCCAACCAAAACAGACCCTTACTTCGAATTATCGTATTTGGGAATTTGTCCTGAACATAATTCCAAAATCGTTTGGGGTCAAAAGGTTTTGTACTGCGAAAAACAAATGAAGAAATTCCGTACTCCTCTGTTTCTGGAGTATGTTCGTCTTTGTTCAATTCTTCTTTCCATCCTGCACTTTGTTCGGCTTCCTCGAAATTGAAGAGACCTGTATTTAGTATTTCTTTTGAATCTATTTCACTAAAGGATGATTCGATGATTTTAGCACCTGGATTAAGTTTTTGTATAGCTGCTTTAAGAATGCCAAGCTGCTTCTGTGTCACAAGATCAGTCTTGTTTAAGAGAATGACATTGGCGAATTCAATTTGGTCTGTCAATAAATTGACAATTGTTCTGTAATCCCCGTCTATATCAGTCAGCTCCCTATCCATAAGCGTTTCAGGGCTGCCAAAATCCTTAAAAAAATTGAAGGCATCCACAACAGTAACCATAGTATCGATATAGCTAAACTTAGAAAGGTCTATACCATTCTCCTCATCAACAAAAGTGAAGGTTTGAGCTACGGGAACAGGCTCACTGATACCAGTACTTTCGATTAGCAGGTAATCGAATCGATTTTCTTTTGCCAAGCGCTCGACCTCAATCATGAGGTCTTCACGAAGTGTGCAGCAAATACAACCATTGCTCATTTCGACGAGTTTCTCCTCTGTTCGAGAAAGCGTATTTTCATTTTTCACCAATTCCGCATCTACGTTCACCTCGCTCATGTCATTCACAATTACAGCAACCTTTAAACCCTGTTTGTTATGTAAGACGTGATTCAGTAATGTTGTTTTTCCAGCTCCTAAAAAACCACTCAATACGGTTACGGGAAGTTTCTTGTCCATTTCTATTTTTAATATGAAGATTTAAGAAGGCAAAGATAGCCATTAAAAATATATTTGCAACTAGGTTGCATTAAGGGCGCTGCTCAAAGAAAAAAATAGATCTATAAATTAAAGG
>WTIB01000286.1 GCA_011522905.1 Crocinitomicaceae bacterium
GAATAATTTAAAGCTAAATTGTTTTGTCGATTGAAACCGATAGCATCATGATAAAGAGCCAAACCGATTCCGCCAGGAAAAAAGCGACTTAAATCCGCCTCAACATTCAAAACTGCCGAATTCGGAGCCCCATTAACTTGGTCCCATTGATTTCGATAAATTGTTGATGCACAGATCGTATTGGATAAGCCCAAGCCTGTTTTACCCGGATTAATACTTATCTTATCATAAATGAAGTGCGTAATCAATTTATCTTGCTGCGCTGTTGAGTACAGAGAGCAAAGAGTTATCAATAAACTAACACAACATTTTCTAACTAGCATATGGTTTATTTAACACAAACAATGCACGTCAAAACTAGTCTGACGAGAATTTAAGACGCTAAAATAACTAATTTTATTGATTTTGAAAACTATTTTTAAATTTTCTTAAGCTCAGTATTAACAAAGTTTTTGGTAGGTTTTCCACCAAAGGTCTGGCATTTCATTCTTCATTGCTTTGTCATAATCTTCTTTGTTGCATGGCACAAGGTGATGTCTCTCATATTTTTTGCCTTCCGCGGGAGGATATGGAACTTCCATCCACCAACGGTCAGACTTATTACTCTTAAAAAATACTATGGTATATTGACCTTCTTCAAGAAACACGCTGAATCGCTTGTAATTTGACTTACTACCCATTGGAAAATCACCCCACCTTGAATAAAATCCATCACAAAAATACCAAATGATGTCTGCCATTAATTTATCTGAAATTTCATTCTTATCAGTGTAATTGAATATTCCCGTACAATTCACTTTATCAGAAATTCCTGCGTATCGAGCAATCTGGCAAATTTGTTCTGCATAAAAACCATTGGGATTACTCCCGTGAGAAAACACTTCAGATGCCTTTATTGATTTAAAATCAATATTAATAATGTCTGCATTCCTTAAATGAGGCTCGGCTTTACGGAAATCTGAATTAAATTCACCAAGCCTACAGATATCGAAAAATAATTTTTCAAACAGCTTCAGATCTTTGGGTTTGGCATAGGGGATTTGGAGACCTATATTAGCATGATTAAATAAATAACATGGACGCTTTAACATAATGGGGGTTAAATAGGAATTTGCATCCACATTCTTCTGGGGGTCTCCAAGATCCAAGCTATAATCCACACTACAAATATTAACCAGCTGTTCAAGCTTTGCATATCCGTCATATATACCCATAAGTAAATCCTGAGAACCACCTACAATGAAAGGCAAAACATTTGATTTCACCAGCTCCGACACCACGTTAGAAAGTGCAAAGTATGTATCCTTTAGTTCTTTCCCTGGCAAGATATCTCCTAAATCATAGATGTCTTTTTTCCAGTTCTTACCCACATGTAGGCGATTAAAGGCCTCTCGGAAACCGACCGAATTACGCTCACCTTCACCGGTGACAGAACCCCTATTTTCAGGCACATAAAAAATCGCTATTGATCCTGATTTGATATCCGGAAATTCACTGTGATAAGTTTTAATAACTCCTCCAATTTGGTCATCCTCATAGTTTTCTTGAGATTTATTTACAGGAGTGAAATAAAGTGATATCTCTGACATAGCTCAAAGCTATTTCAGAATTGTCTAGAAAAAGAAAATAAAATCAAAAGAAATAAAGAGTTAAAAGTGGATAACTCAGTCTTCTAGTATGGATTTGATATTCGGTTTAAAGTACAGCTCTGACTTCATCACCTTTCCATCTTCCCGATAAATTGGTTTACCGTTTTCGTCTAGTTTACTCATGTTAGATCGCTGAATTTCTTTGAATACCTCTACTATTTTATCTTGAAGACCATGCTTTAATATAGTACCACATAAAATGTATAATTGATCACCAAGAGCGTCAGCTATTTCTACCAAGTCACCATTCTTAGCCGCTTCAAGGTATTCCTCATTTTCTTCAGACATTAACCTGTGTCTCAAATTGCATTCAGCCTCAGATAATTTTGGAGTAGGTTGATAATTGTTTTCAATACCAAAAGCATTGTGGAATTTTTCTACCGCCTCAATGGTCTCTTTTATCGTCATTTGATTAAAATTTAAGTGTTTTATCTATGGCCTTCTTAATCTTGTCGGCATTTGGAAGCAAAGCCAATTCTAAATCAGAGTTTAAAGGAATTGCAGGGGTATCTACAGAACCAACTATTTCAATGGGAGCATCTAAAAACGTAAAATTATCTCTTTGAAGTCTTCCGGCAAGACCTAGAGCGAAAGAGCATTCCTCCGATTCTTCAGTGACGATAATAATGTGACTATGTTTTTTGCATAAAGTATTCATTGCCTCATGATCCAGAGGGTTTAAACTTCGTAAGTCAAGCAGCTCTATTTGACCTTTATAATCATTCATGGCCTCAAGAGACCAATATATTCCACGACCGTAAGAAATAATTCCTATGCTCTCTCCGCTTTCCACAAAACTAGCGTCACTCTCTTGAACAATCCTTGCCCTACCTATTGGAATCATGTAATCCTCACTAGGTTCGATTGACATTGCTTTTTCTGTACCTTTAATTTTTGACCAATATAAACCTTTATGTTCTAGCATGACAACTGGATTAGGGTCGTAATATGCTGCCTTCAACAATCCTTTCAAGTCAGCTCCATTGGACGGATATACCAATTTTATCCCTCTAATATTACTCAAAACAGATTCTACACTTGAAGAATGATAAGGCCCTCCCGAGCCATATGCACCAATTGGTACTCTAATCACGCAGCTCACCGGCCATTTACCATTCGATAAATAATAAGATCTGGAAACTTCAGTAAACAGTTGATTTAGTCCGGGCCATATGTAGTCAGCAAATTGAACCTCAACAATCGGCTTTAACCCGACTGCCGACATTCCCACCGTAGAACCGATAATAAAAGCCTCCTGAATGGGTGTATTAAAAACTCGATTATCTCCGAAAGTTTGGGCAAGTGTGGCCGCTTCCCTAAAAACACCACCTAAACGTCCACCAACATCTTGCCCGTAGAGTAAAGATTCGGGGTGCTTTTGCATAATCTCTCTAACGGCAAATAAGGCAGAATCAACCATTACGGTCTTTTTCTTGCCTTTCGGAGTACGTTCCCCAACTTCTTCAGTAATATCTGTTGGAGCGAATATGTAATCTTGAATACTTTCGGTAGAGGGGTTCTCAGCATTAAAAGCACGTTCATACTGTTCATCAACCTCCAATTTAATCCGAGATTCAATATTTGAAATTTCAGTTTTGGAAATACCCTTGGATTCAAGAAGATTAATCATTTTCGGATAAGGATCTTTCTTTTTTGCCTCTTCCAAGTCATCCCGATACCATTCCATTCGAACTCCAGAGGTATGATGCCCTAATAATGGCACTTTTGCATGAATCAAAAAAGGCCTGCGCTCACTCCGAACAACATTAAATACCTCATTAATGGTTTCATATGATTCCTCAAAATTACTACCATCAATAGTTCGCACTTCTATGCCTTTAAATCCTTGTGCATACTGACTGATATCTTGAGCTCTAGTCTCTTCAGCATTTGCGGATATGTCCCATTCATTATCCTGAACCAAAAACACAATTGGAAATTGCTTTAACGCAGCCATTTGAAAAGCCTCAGAAACTTCACCTTCAGTACATGAAGCGTCACCTAATGAGCAAACGACCAAAGGTTTTTCTTTTTCATCTATTTCAATACCAACTAATTCTCTATACTGAATCCCCATAGCTATGCCAGTCGTTGGAATGGCCTGCATTCCAGTTGCCGAAGATTGATGTATAATCTTTGGCATATCATCTCTATTCAAAGATGGGTGAGAATAATAAGTTCGTCCACCAGAAAATGGATCATCTTTTTTGGCAAAAACCTGAAGCATTAACTCATATGGAGTCATCCCTATAGAAAGTAGAATTGAGTCATCCCTGTAGTAAGGAGATACCCAATCGCAAGGCTTTAGCTGCATTCCTAATGCAATCTGAATCGCTTCATGTCCCCTTGAGGTTGCGTGAACATACTTCGCAGTGACTTCCTTATTTTGCTCATATTTTTCAGCTAATGTTTTAACTGCGCACATGTACTCAAAACACTTCTTTAAATCGTTCTGATCTGGTTTTAGTTTTTTATTTTTTAGAGCAGATTTTGTCATTTTTTTAATTGAATTTCAAATATACAAAAAGAACAAAGTCATTAAATGATAATCTCTTTTGAAGTTTTAATCCGTTCGTGAAATCAATTATTTTTGTAAAAAAAAGCCATGTTAGGATTAAAAATGGAAACAGACCCGAGATGGGTAAATATTGTTGAGAAAAACTTGGAAGAAATTTTAATTGACCATGCCTTCTGCGAACAAAAAGCCGCGAGTAATTCCATTTCAATTATTGTTCAGTATCCTCAATATCCTGACCTTGTTGAGGCAATGGTAGAAATCTGTAAAGAAGAAATGGATCACTTCAAAATGGTTCATGACAAATTGAAAGATCGAGGCTTTAAGCTAGGTTTTGAACGCAAAGATCCTTACGTAAAAGATCTTTCAGAATATTTGAAAAAAAATCAAAATGACGGCTCAAGAGAAGGTCATTTTGTCAATCAAATGCTTTTTGCTGCCATGATTGAGGCCCGAAGTTGTGAGCGATTTAAAATTCTATCTGAAGAATTGAAAGATGAAGATTTGCGCTCATTTTACCGGATGCTCATGGAGAGTGAAGCAAGGCATTATGTTACCTTCCTGAATTTTGCAAAAAAATATGGTGGTAAGATTAATGTTAACGAACGCTGGAATGCATTTTTAAAATTTGAAGGGGCATTAATGAAACAGTACGGGAAATCGGAGACGATTCACGGATAAACACCTTATTTTTCTGAATACTTTGCTTTATATTTTAAATAAAGCTCCTCTTGAAAATTACTTACTGATTGGCTTTCACCATCAAAATAGATCGCGGTTACCTTATTGGTCATCATGTCAAGTGCATTCCCCTGTGACACAAAAAAAGCTGCCTTTTTCCCAACTTCAATCGAACCATAATCTTTATCAATTCCAATAATCTCGCAGGGACTTAAAGTAATAGATCGAATTGCCTCTTCCTCAGATAAGCCATATGTCATGGCAGTTCCAGCAATAAATGGCAAGTTTCTCGCGTTCATCGCTTCCATGTCCCCAGCCCCTTGAAGACAAAACTTTATACCCTGCTCGTTAAGAAGTGTGGCAGACCTATATGGAAGATCTATTGCCTCTCCTTCCAGCTGTGGAAGACCATGTATTCTTTTAAGCATAACAGGAATTCCTGAATCCTTCAATTTACGTCCTACTAAATGGGCGTCATATCCTCCAACCAAGACAGGGAATGGAATTTCCATTTCTGATGCAAAATCAATAACGTCATGAATTTGTTGCAATTCATTGGCGTGAATATATACCCTTTTACTGCCTTTAAAACAGGCTTTCATGGCTTCTAACCTTTGATCAAATTCCGGCTTTTTCGCTTCGCTATATGCCTTTGCCAATTCAAAAAAGGCAATCAATTTGTTTTTTTGTTCTCCGTACTTTTTATTTCTTGTCTTCGGTTTGGGTTCAGCCCACCAACCTCCACCAACAGTACTGCTTGGCCAATTCAAATGAATCCCGTCATCTGCTAGAATTGTTGCATCCTCCCAATTCCAAGCAAATAAACTCATGACTGATGATGTTCCTGATATCATACCACCTCTTGGAGTTGCTTGAGTAATTAAAACACCATTTGTACGCACTGTTTGGCCTACTTTAGACTCTGCATTATAGGCAATTTGACTTCTTACATGTGGATTAAATGTGCCGACATCATCAAAATCTCTAGTAGCGCGCACAGCATCAATTTCTGTCAAACCCAATGTATTATTGGTATTTACAAAACCTGGATAAATGTGCCCACCAGAAATCTCAATTATCGTATCCCAATCCTTAGCATCAATACTCGATATCAATTCTTTTTTAACCAAAACAATTCGATCTCCATCGATACCCAACAAACCTTTTTCAATGACATTTCCATTACCAACGTGGATATGAGCACCACGAATTAAGGTCTTTTGCGAAAAAAGAATTCCGCTTAACATCAAGAAAAATATACTTATCGAAATTTTCATGTTTAGTGAGTATTCGTTTTGGTTTCACCTTCTTCTCCATAAGAATCACAGTGATAAAATCTTTCTTTTTTATGTTGGTATTGCTTTACTGGATTTCCAGCCTCTTTATCCAAAATCATTTTTTGTAAAATTCTAGCTCTTTCCTTACGATTTCGATCTTCAAACTCTAATTTTCTATCCAAATCATAATAAATTGTACCATCAATAATTGTTTTGGAAACTTTCGCAGAAATACTCAATGGATGATTAGTCCATAAAACCAAATCCGCGTCCTTACCAACTTTTATACTTCCCATTCTATGATCGAGATGTAATAACTTAGCTGGATTCAATGTGACCATTTTCCATGCATCTTCCTCTGTCATGCCACCGTATTTAACACCCTTAGCAGCCTCTTGATTTAGACGTCTACCCATCTCCGCATCGTCAGAATTAATAGCCACTATAACACCATTTTCGTGCATTAAACTTGCATTATGGGGAATCGCATCATTGACTTCATATTTATAAGCCCACCAATCAGAAAAAGTGGAACCTCCAACGCCATGTTCTCTCATTTTATCTGCGAGCTTGTAACCTTCAAGAATATGAGTAAATGTGTTCACCCTAAAACCCATTGAATCAGCTACATGCATTAGCATATTTATTTCAGATTGAACATATGAATGACAGGTTATAAATCTTTCTGAATCCAATATTTCAGCCAATGCTTCTAGTTCAAGATCCACTCTCGGAGAATCCTTTGATTCATCCTTATTTTTTTTCAAAAATTTATCCCAATCTTCTTTGTATTTTTTTGCCCTATAAAAGCCATCATAAAATACCTGCTCCACTCCCATTCTTGTCTGAGGGAAACGAACCGTATTAAAGCTTCCCCAATTGGATTGTTTGACATTTTCGCCCAATGCAAACTTGATAAATCCTGGTGCATCATCTACCAGCATTTTTTCTGGTAATTCTCCCCATTTTAGTTTTACAATAGCTGATTGTCCACCAATTGGATTTGCCGAACCATGAAGCAATTGCGAACAAGTTACCCCCCCTGCTAATTGTCTGTAGATATTAATGTCATCAGAATTTACTACATCTGATATGCTTACCTCCGCCGAAATGGCCTGTCCACCTTCGTTCACTCCTTTTGATATCGCAATGTGAGAATGCTCGTCGATTATACCAGAAGTCAAATGCATTCCCGTTCCGTCAATAACTTTTACATCTTTATCATTTGGCTTTAGTGATTTTCCAATTTGCGCAATTTTTCCGTTTTCAACAAGAACATCGGATTCTTTTAATACCCCTTCATTTTCGTTAGTCCAAACTGTTACATTGGAAAATAATATGGATTGCGTTTGAGCTAAAGAATCCAATCCATATGACATATTTGGGTACCAACATTTACCTGTGATTTCCTCATTGCTTAAAAGCTGTTCTTCTGATGCCGTATTACTCTTGAATCTTATTGCACTCCATTTTTCCCACAAGCCATTTTTCAATACCACATCTCCTTCAATTACTGCTCCATTTGATGTCACCTTTCCATGCATTACCTCAGCATATTTTCCAGTAGAATCTTTTCTTTTTAGAGTCAATGTAACGTCATTACCATCTTGTTTAAAGATCACTTTGGATTTTGTAGAATCAATTTTATCGCCTTTGTCATCTAAATCAAATAAGCTGACACTTTTTCTGTTAGATGGGCCAGAAAATTCGAGGATAAATCTGGCATCACTTCTATTTAAATGATAGCTCCCGCTTATTTCAATTTCCTGAAAAACACTTAACTGCTTTCTTTCACCTTTCAACCAAATCTCGTTAGCTTTTGCTTTTTTATTTTCGAAAGGATCTGAATTAAATACAGTGAAGCTGGCAACTTTATTTTTTTCTAATGTGCCAATATTCTCATCCTGAGCAATAAATGTTGCAGGAGTTTCTGTTAAAGCTTTGAGAATTTCTTGTTTTTGAACTCCGGTGGCCAATAGTTGGTGAATGTTCTTCCAAAAATCAGCAGCTGACTTTGTTCCTTTTGAGGAGATGGCAATTTCAATTTCATTTTTTGTCAATATGCTGAAATTGGATGGAGCTAACTCCCAATGCTTAAGCTGACTGAGCGGAATTAATCTTGAAATATAAGGATCACTAACATCATATGCAGCTGGAAAATTAATTGGAATTACAATTTTTGGATTAATTGTTTTTAAAGATTGTATAGCTTCATATTCATTACCAGAGCCAAGATATATGAAGTTTGTTTCAAATTCAGCAGCAATTTTATTGGCTCGTAAAATCTCGAGTTTGTCTCCAGTCTGAAAAAATTTTGGAAGTTTAAGCTGCCCCTTCCACGCCTCCAATGACAAATCCGTAAAATCTAATGTCTTTTCATTATAGTATTCGAAATCGTATAAAGACTGACGTAAAAGGGCAATAGAGCCCATTTGAGATGAAGGGTAAGATTGTCGCGAATTGCCTTTACTTAAGGAGAAAAATGACGCAACTTCAGGACACATTAAATCTTTTGACAAATCAAGGCCATTTGCAGAAACAAGCACTCCAGAACCTCTAACTATTCCTTGATCCTGATGAGACACAAAAAAACCAAATCCCTTCTCGTTGATTGATTTTATTTTGTCTTCATCATTTTTATAAATCTCACTAGCATTCACCTCGGGATGAATAGCCTCGTTCCAAAAAAAAGAACTACCCTTACTTGATTCTATTTGAGGCCCATACCGTCGATTACCTTCTTTTTTATCTGCAGCAACTCCAATATTTGAATTTAACTCTACGAATGCAGGCAATACCGTTCTTCCCATCAAATCTATAATTTGTGAGCCTTTTGGAATTTTGACTTTCTTACCGATTTTTAAAATCCTGCCATCTTTAATTAAGATGCTTCCTTTAGTAATTTCTTCCGAAGAAGAAATATAAATGTGAGCATTGACAATTGCTGTGTAATCCCCAGTAGATTTCATTACTCCATTTTGAGGTCTAAATTGACTCCAAATGCTTAATTGAACAAAAAGCAATGAAAATATAAAGATTAGGTATTTCATAATGAGTGCCGAAAATATAAATA
>WTIB01000241.1:0-5852 GCA_011522905.1 Crocinitomicaceae bacterium
ATTTATACTAATACTTTTGACTCTTTCAGCGTGTAAAACCCAAAAAGGAACGAGTTCTAATACTGAAGGATTTCCATCTGAAGAAGCTTTTTACATGGATGAAGCTGCTGATTTGCCGGGATCACATGACTGGGATATGGACTCAGAAGAGCCCAAGGTGAGGCCCATTTACAATCCTTCAAATACCATCCTGACGGATTTAATACATACAAAGCTTGAGGTATCTTTTAATTGGAATGAATCTCAGCTTAATGGGAAAGCTACCATAACTGCAAAACCCCATTTTTATGAATCAGACGAATTAATTTTAGATGCGAGAGGAATGGATATTTTAAAAGTTCAAATGAAAGGTAATGACCTAGAATATACTTATGAGGATGCTTTAAAACTGAATATAAATTTGGGGCGGGTATATAAAAATACAGAGGAGTATACCATAACAATTGAATACATTTCTAAGCCGGACGAACTTGAAATGGGGGGGAGTGCCGCAATTGCTGGGGATAAAGGGCTTTATTTCATTAATCCTAAAGGCGAAGAAAAAAACAAGATGCCGCAAATTTGGACGCAAGGTGAAACCCAAGCCAATTCCGTTTGGTTTCCTACCATTGATTCTCCAAATGCAAAAACCTCACAAGAAATTTATATTACAGTTGAGGATAAATATGTGACCTTATCAAATGGAGATTTGATTTCTTCAAAAAAGAACAAAGACGGCACCCGAACAGATTACTGGAAACAGGATCTTCCTCATGCACCATATTTATTTATGATGGCCGTAGGAGAATTTAGTATTGTCAAAGATTCCTATACCAAGAAAGATGGCTCTAAAATTGAGGTTAATTATTACGTAGAACCTGAATATGAAAAGGATGCAAAAGGTATTTTCGGAGAGACACCAAATATGATTGGATATTTTTCCGAATTATTGGACCTAGAGTATCCATGGGATAAATACAATCAGGTGGTCGTTAGGGATTATGTTTCTGGAGCAATGGAAAATACCGGTGCGGTAATATTTGGAGAATTTGTTTATAAAGATGCTGAAGCTTTACTTGATGGAAATGACCAGTCGACTATTGCACACGAGTTATTCCATCATTGGTTTGGAGATTTGGTTACTTGTGAATCTTGGGCCAATCTGCCGCTTAACGAATCTTTTGCCAATTATTCTCAATATTTATGGGATGAATATCGATATGGTATGGATGAAGCCGATTATCAGGCTGAGCTTGAGGCCGACGGATATTATCAGTCTGCCTCTTATCAGGGATATCATGATTTGATTTGGTTTGATCATTTTGATAAAGAAGACATGTTTGATGGTCACTCCTACAATAAGGGAGGTCGAATATTGCATATGTTGAGAAGTTACTTGGGTGATGATGCCTTTTTCAAAGGTTTAAATAATTACTTGACTACAAATAAATTTAAGGCAGCTGAAGTTCACCATTTGCGATTGGCTTTTGAAGAGGTTAGTGGAGAAGATTTAAATTGGTTTTTTAACCAATGGTTCTTGGGTAAAGGGCATTTAATTTTATTTACGGAATACGAATTAATAGATGAGCAAACTGTCGTTTTAAAAGTAAAGCAGCGTCAAAATATCGATGATTTCCCGATTTATAAAATTCCTACTCAGGTAGCCATTTTCTCAGGGAATCAGCTGATTCTTGAAGACATCGTAATTGATGAACTTGAACAAGAGTTTACATTTGAATTTAAGGGCGATTTAAAAAATATTCAGATAGATCCATGGCAAGACTTATTGGCTAAAGTATATGAAGACAAACCGGCTGAATTTTTCATGCATCAGTATCATTTTTCTCAGGCTTATAGATCGAGAATTACCGCGTTAAATAGAGCATGTAAGAAAAATACTAAAGAGGTTCAAGATTTATTAATTGATGCCTTGGCAGATCCATTTTGGAAGATTCGGAGTGAAGCTGCATCTTTAGCATATCGTTTGGGATGTTCTAATAACAATGAAATTGCCAGTATGATGTTGAACTTGGCTCAGAATGATTCGGTTTCTAAATCTCGCGCTTCCATTCTTCAACTTCTAGATAAAAGTGATATCGATGAAGATGAGCTAGTGACTTTGTTTAAAGGCCGAATAAACAATGACCCATCCGCTATGGTACGTTCTAGTGCTTTTCAAGCCCTAGTTGATCTTAATCCGTCTAAAGCGCTTGATGAGGCTAGAATGATGCAGGAAGGCGCATCCATGTCACTGAAAATAACCCTGGCTGAAGCATATAGTAAAATGGGTGAAGCACAAGAGCAGGCTTTCTTTGAGGATCTAATTTTTAGTGGCGAAGTAGATGGTCAAGATGAGATGCGTGTTTTGTTTTCGTATTTAACATATGCCTTGAAGCAGGATATTGATCAATTCAAGGAAATGCCAAGAATTTTGGCACATTATAAGGAAAATGGTGGTGGATATGTAGCCATGTATTTCGATCGTATTGTTGCCTATTGCATTGAACAAAGCCAGGAGGTGATCAATACTTTAGTAATTGAGGAAAAGGTTGAAGAAAGCGAAAAGTTCTTGGAGGTTGTTTCGCAATTAGAGAAGCTCAACGCTGAATAATATTCTTCGCTTAAAACTTTCTTAGTTTTTTACTGTTTTTTTAAGTGACATTTGATAATTATAATTATATTTGGTTAAAATTACGTCAATATTTAATGATTAAAATATAAACACAATGAAAATATTAGAGGTTGGAGAAACGGCGCCATCATTTGAGGGAGTAAATCAGAATAATGAAAAAATATCTTCTGATGATTATGTTGGGTCAAAATGGGTAATTTATTTTTACCCAAAGGACAATACGCCTGGATGTACGGCACAAGCTTGTAGTCTTCGTGATGGTTATGACGCTTTAAGAAATCATGGTATTAAAGTATTGGGTGTAAGTGCCGATGGAGTGAAAAGTCACGATAAATTTGCTTCAAAATTTGATTTGCCTTTTGCATTATTGGCTGATGAGGATAAAGAAGTGATTAATAAGTTTGGAGTATGGGGACCAAAAAAGTTTATGGGAAGGGAATACGAAGGAATTCATAGAGTTTCTTTTGTTATTGACGAGAAAGGGGTGATCACCCATGTTATACAAAAACCAAAAACCAAGGATCATGCTAATGAAATACTGGGTTTATTAAATTTAAATTAGTTCGTAAATTGATTACGATGTAGTGAGCGTACATTTGATTCATTACTAACGGGCAATGCTCAATAAAACAAACGATATGTCAAATAAAGATGTCAATTCAGAAAAACTAAAAGCTTTAAAGCTTACAATGGAAAAATTAGACAAAACTTACGGGAAAGGTTCTGTCATGAAATTGGGAGATGCGCCGGTTGAAAAAGTCGATGTCATTCCAACTGGTTCTTTAACACTTGATATGGCACTTGGTGTCCAAGGATATCCTAAGGGTAGAGTAGTAGAAATATATGGTCCTGAATCTTCGGGTAAAACTACGCTCGCGATTCATGCTATTGCAGAAGTTCAGAAACAGGGAGGGATTGCTGCATTTATTGATGCAGAACATGCTTTTGATCAGTTCTATGCACAGAATTTGGGTGTTGACGTAGCAAATCTTTTAATCTCACAACCTGATAATGGAGAACAGGCGTTAGAAATTGCAGATAACTTAATACGTTCAGGAGCAATTGATTTAATTGTAGTTGATTCAGTTGCAGCACTGACACCCAGAGCCGAAATTGAAGGTGAAATGGGAGACTCTCAGATGGGCTTACAGGCTCGTTTAATGTCTAAGGCCTTAAGAAAACTTACGGCATCAATAAATAAGGCAGGTTGTTGTTGCATTTTTATCAATCAACTTCGAGAAAAAATAGGAGTGATGTTTGGAAACCCTGAAACGACTACCGGTGGAAATGCTTTGAAATTTTATTCTTCTATACGAATCGATATTCGCAGATCTACACAACTAAAAGATGGTGACGAAATTAAAGGCAATAGGGTTAAAGTGAAAATTGTCAAAAACAAAGTAGCACCTCCATTTAGAAGAGCAGAATTTGACGTGATGTATGGTAAAGGGATTTCAAAAATTGGAGAAATCATTGATATAGGTGTTGACTTGAACATATTGAAAAAGAGTGGCTCTTGGTTTTCCTATGGTGAAACGAGGTTAGGACAGGGTCGGGATTCGATTAAAAGTTTGTTGTTAGACAATCCCGAATTGGCTGAAGAACTAGAGAACAAGATTAAAGAGGCCCTTGTAAAACCCGAGGTTGAAACTACGGTTTTACAAGATTAAGAGCAAATCGTTTGGTTATAACGGCATCGTAAGGTGCCGTTTTTTGTATTCCAAAAATTAAATTATTTTTGGGAAAACAATTCAAGAATTAATTATGAAGAATCTTACTTACTTATTTTTATTATCTCTAATTGTATTTGGTTTGAATGCCTGTAAAAAGAAGGGATGTACCGATATTGATGCTGCCAATTATAATGCAGAGGCCAAAAAGGATGATGGCTCTTGTGTATACACACCAGTCATCACGCTAATAGGTGCTTCAGATACCACGATTAGTGTTGCTTCCGAATGGGTAGATCCAGGGGCAACTGCTGCAAATTTAGATGGCGCAATTGTTCAAGTTGAGTCAAGCACAACCGTTGATGCAGGTCAGGTTGGTGTTTATACCATCACTTACACAGCAACAAATGATAACGGAACAACTACAGTGGTTCGTACGGTAAATGTTATTGTTAATCAAGATACTTGGCTTGGAGGTTGGAGTGTTAGTGATAATTGTGGTGGTGGAACAGGTTTAGCGCTTAATAGCTCACCTACGGTTATCGCTGGTGGAAATGAAGAACAAATTTTAATTACCGATTTCTTTAGTGGAATTACCGGGACCTATGGTACTGCGATCTGTCAAGTAGTCGGAGATGATATAACGATTGCACAAGCATCGGATGGAGCTCCTGGAGGTTTAGGAGATATCATATACTCTGGTTTTGGTACAATGAGTAGTAATGGCTTAAGCTTTACAATCACATTTACATGGCAAAACACGACCCCTATCACCGGAGGATCAGGGACATGTCAGGCGACTTATTCGAAATAAATAAAATTTGAAAGGATTTTAAGGAGGGTTACCAAGCTCTCCTTTTTTTATGCTTTGTGCTTGCATAGAATGATTTAAACATCTACTTTTGCCCCCTATTAAAATAATTCATAAAAATGGAAAACAATTTAATTTATATTTTACCGGCTTTTGGTATTCTAGGTCTTATATATATGATGTTTTTGACATCATGGGTAAATAAGCAATCAGCTGGTAGTGATAAGATGAAAAAATTATCTGGCTACATTGCCAATGGTGCAATGGCATTTTTGAAAGCTGAATACAGAATGCTTGCAGTTTTTGTTTTAATTGCTGGAGGAGCTTTAGGGGCTTTATCCGCATTGAATTTGATTCCAGCTGGATTATTTATTGTTGTCTCTTTTGTTATTGGTGCTGTTTTTTCAGCTTTGGCCGGTAATATAGGAATGCGTATTGCCACTAAAGCAAACGTAAGAACTGCAGAGGCAGCAAAAACAAGCTTACCACAGGCAATGAAGGTTGCATTCAGAGGAGGTACAGTAATGGGCCTTGGTGTAGCTGGTTTAGCTGTATTTGGTCTATCTGCCATTTTTGCATTATTGGTAATGCAAGGAGGAGAAAAAGCCGACATGGTTGTGATTCTAGAAACACTTGCAGGTTTTTCATTAGGAGCTGAATGTATCGCCTTATTTGCAAGAGTAGGAGGAGGTATTTATACAAAAGCTGCGGATGTTGGAGCGGATTTGGTAGGAAAGGTAGAAGCAGGAATTCCTGAAGA
>WTIB01000241.1:5952-9190 GCA_011522905.1 Crocinitomicaceae bacterium
ATGGTTTTGGGGAATTATCTTATTCTTCAGGACCCAGGAACTTTCACCAAATTTGGTGGTTTAGGACCAATTCTTATGCCCGTATTGATTGCAGGAGTCGGACTTGTATTTTCGATAGTTGGTACATGGGTAATTAAGATTAAAAATAACGAAGCAAAAGAAAAAGAGGTACAAGGTGCATTTAATCTTGGAAATTGGGGTTCATTGATTTTAACGGCAATCGCATCCTTTTTTATCATCAAATGGATGCTTCCTGCTCAAATGAAAATGGAGTTTTTTGGCGAAGGCGTCATGACAATTGGATATAATAGAGTTTTCTATGCAGTATTGATTGGCTTAGCTGTGGGAGGGTTGATATCTATGTTAACTGAATATTATACAGCAATGGGTAAAAAACCGGTAATGGGAATTATACAAAACTCTTCTACTGGAGCAGCTACCAATATTATTGCAGGATTGTCTCTAGGTATGATGTCAACTGCGGCACCAATTATTTTGTTTGCTGGAGCGATATGGGGAGCATATGCGTGTGCTGGATTTTATGGTGTGGCTATTGGAGCATCTGCAATGATGGCAACAACGGCCATGCAATTAGCAATTGACGCATTTGGACCTATTGCAGATAATGCCGGAGGTATTGCAGAAATGTCAGAGCTAGATCCTGAGGTTAGAGAAAGAACAGATATATTAGATGCAGTTGGTAATACAACGGCAGCCGTAGGAAAAGGATTTGCTATTGCTTCTGCAGCACTTACTGCCCTTGCCCTTTTTGCGGCATATGTAACTTTTACAGATATTGATGGAATCAATATTTTCAAGGCAAAAGTTCTAGCGGCTTTATTTATTGGAGGAATGATTCCAGTAGTATTCTCAGCCTTAGCTATGAGCTCCGTTGGAAAAGCGGCTATGGCAATGGTTAAAGAGGTCCGAAGACAGTTCAAAGATATTCCTGGAATTATGGAAGGTAAAGCTGAACCTGAATATGACAAATGTGTAGATATATCGACTAGAGCTGCATTGAAAGAAATGATGCTTCCAGGTATAATCACAATTGTATCGCCAATCATCATTGGATTTGCAATGGGTGCAGAGGCTTTAGGTTCATATATGGCTGGAGTAACTGTATCTGGTGTACTTTGGGCCATTTTCCAGAATAATGCGGGTGGTGCATGGGACAATGCGAAAAAGTCTTTTGAAGCAGGAGTTGAGATTGATGGAGAAATGACATACAAAGGTTCTGAAGCGCATAAAGCGGCAGTGACCGGAGATACTGTTGGTGATCCATTTAAAGATACATCTGGTCCTTCAATGAATATCTTAATTAAGTTGACCTGTTTAGTGGGATTGGTGATAGCACCTATTTTAGGAAGTGGTCATGGTGATCAAGATCATAAACATGAAAAAACGGAGAAATGTTGTTCTGTTGATGGTAAATGTTCTGATGATGATTCTTGTAAAGACAAAAAATCTTGTTCCAAAGAAGAGAAGTGTTGCAAAAAAGAATCTGATAAAGAATGTTGTGCTGGAGAAGAAAAGATGTCTTGTATGTCAAAATGTTCGGGAATGACGAAGGAAGAATGCGCTGCGATGTGTGAAGAAAAAGGATGTAGTGAGGAGGAAAAGGCAAAGTGTATGGCACAATTTGATGAATCTGAAGATGATATAGAATAAATCATTTTACTTTCACCATTAGAAAATTTTAAGGCCATCGATTGATGGCTTTTTTATTGCCCAATATTTCATTTATTTTGTATTTATTCTAAGGCATGATAGATAAATCTGATTTTTTCGAAAATGTATATGAAGTGGTCAAACTGATTCCTAAGGGTCGAGTAACTTCTTACGGTGCAATTGCTTGTTATTTAGGGGCAAAGAAATCATCTAGAATGGTAGGTTGGGCTATGAATGCCTCACACAACCGTATGGACGTTCCCTCACATCGTGTGGTAAATCGAAATGGGGTACTTACCGGTAAAAATCATTTTGAGACCGTTAACACTATGCAAAAATTATTGGAAAAAGAGGGCATGGTTATCATTAATGATCAAATCCAAGAATTTGAAAATAAATTTTGGGATCCTACTGTAGAATTGGAACTGCCTTAAAGATTTCTTTTATTTTAGTTCAAAAATGAAAACATGAAATTTGGTACAAAAGCAATTCATGCTGGTGTCGAAGCGGATACAGCAACGGGAGCTATAATGACTCCGATTTATCAAACCTCTACATATGTTCAGGATGGTGTTGATAATCACAAGGGTTATACATATTCTCGAACTCAAAATCCAACACGTAGTGCCTTACAGCGAAATTTAGCTGCACTCGAAAATGGCAAGTATGCGGCATGTTTTGGTTCTGGCTTGGCTGCTATTGATTGTGTAATTAAAATGCTCAAGCCTGGCGATGAAGTGATTTCAACAAATGACCTTTATGGAGGCTCTTACAGATTGTTTAGAACCATATTTGAAAATTTCGGGGTTGTATTTCATTTTGTAGATATGAAAGATGTTGTTGAAGTTGAGCGTATGATTAATGAAAATACGAGGCTCATTTGGGTTGAAACTCCAACAAATCCTTTGTTGAATATTATTGATATTGAGGCCATGGCAATGGTTGCGAAAAATTCCAATTTAAGGTTATGTGTGGATAATACTTTTGCCACACCTTATCTTCAAAACCCATTAGATTTAGGAGCAGATATCGTGATGCATTCTGTGACTAAGTATCTTGGAGGCCATTCCGATGTAGTTATGGGTGCTTTAATTACCTCTGATGAAGAGATAGCTACCGAAATGTATCGAATTCAAAATTCTTCAGGAGCCATTACCTCTCCTATGGATTCATTTCTCGCATTAAGGGGTATTAAAACATTACATCTTCGTATGGATAGGCATTGCCAAAATGCCGAGAAGGTAGCTTCTTTTTTGAAAAATCATAGTCGAGTAGAAAAGGTGAATTGGCCAGGTTTTGATGATCACCCGAACCATGATATAGCAAAAAAGCAAATGCGAGGATTTGGTGGAATGCTTTCATTCACCTTGAAGGGAAATCACCTGGAAGAAGCACTTGAAATCGTCAAAAAAGTAAAGATTTTTGCTTTAGCAGAATCATTAGGAGGTGTTGAATCTTTGATCGGACATCCCGCAACTATGACGCACGCCTCTATTCCAAAAGAAATAAGAGAAAAAAGTGGTATTGTTGATTCTTTGATTAGATTAAGTATTGGTATAGAGAATGC
>WTIB01000226.1 GCA_011522905.1 Crocinitomicaceae bacterium
TATCTCAATGCATGAAGAAAACATTATTAAGAATAAAAAAAAAGGTATTGTTTTTCTCATTTTTAAAATAGAGCCAAAATTTATACCAAACTAACAAAAAAACGAAAAGCCATCAGTTGATGGCTTTTCTCTATATATAAAAATCAAAAGTCGATTACATCATTCCAGGCATTCCACCTCCCATAGGGGGCATTGCTGCTGGAGCTGCTTCTTCCGGTTGATCTGCAATTACACATTCCGTTGTCAACAACATCGCTGCAATAGATGCCGCATTCTCCACTGCTATACGCGTCACTTTTGTTGGATCAATTACTCCAGCTTTGAATAGGTTTTCAAATTTTTCAGATCTCGCATTATATCCGAAGTCTTTTTTACCTGCTTTGACCTCCTGCACAATGACAGCTCCTTCTTCTCCTGCGTTAGCAATTATTTGTCTTAAAGGTTCTTCTGCTGCTCTTTTAACAATAGAAATTCCCGTAACTTCATCCTCATTAAGACCGTTAATTTTATCTAAGGTTTCGATAGCTCTCAGCAGTGCAACACCCCCTCCAGCAACGATTCCTTCTTCAACTGCCGCTCTAGTTGCAGCCAAAGCATCTTCCACTCGATCTTTTTTCTCTTTCATTTCAACTTCAGTAGGTGCACCCACGTATAAAACGGCGACACCTCCAGATAGTTTTGCTAACCTTTCCTGTAATTTTTCTTTGTCATAATCAGAGGTTGTAGTTTCTATTTGAGCTCGGATTTGACCAACTCTCGCTTTGATATCAGCTTTCTTGCCCTTACCATTAACAATAGTTGTATTATCCTTATCAATCTCTATTTTTTCTGCTGTACCTAGCATATCTATGGTAGTATTCTCAAGTGTCATACCACGTTCTTCAGAAATCACTTGTCCACCGGTTAAAATTGCAATGTCCTCTAACATGGCCTTCCTTCTGTCTCCAAACCCTGGAGCTTTTACGGCAGCCACTTTCAAAGAACCTCTAATTCGATTCACAACTAATGTTCCTAAAGCCTCTCCATCCACATCTTCTGCAATAATCAACAGACCTTTACTAGACTGTGCAACTGGTTCAAGAATAGGCATCAATTCCTTCATTGAAGAAATTTTCTTTTCACAAATAAGGATCATCGGATCTTCCATTTCCGTAATCATCTTTTCTGTATTCGTCACAAAGTATGGAGATAAATAACCTCTATCGAATTGCATTCCTTCAACCGTTTTAACTTCGGTTTCAATACCTTTTGCTTCCTCAACAGTGATTACACCATCATTTCCAACATCTTTCATTGCCTTTGCAATCAATGCCCCGATAGCTTCATCGTTGTTTGCTGAAATAGTTGCAATTTGTTCAATTTTGCTGTTATCTGATCCCACTTCCTTTGAAAGCTTTCTCAAATTTGAAACAACTTCGTTAACTGCCTTGTCAATACCCCTTTTTAAATCCATAGGATTTGCTCCAGCAGCCACATTTTTTAATCCAGCACCAATAATCGCTTGAGCAAGAACGGTTGCGGTTGTTGTTCCGTCTCCAGCAATATCAGCTGTTTTAGAAGCGACCTCTTTAACCATTTGAGCTCCCATATTCTCAACCTCATCTTCTAATTCAATCTCTTTTGCTACCGTCACACCATCTTTAGTGATGTGTGGTGCTCCAAATTTTTTACCAATTACAACATTACGCCCTTTAGGACCTAAAGTCACTTTTACTGCATCAGCAAGAGCATCTACTCCTTTTTTTAATTTTTCTCTTGCCTCAACATCAAAAAATATATCTTTTGCCATTTTAATCTTTTTTTAATTTTTAACAAATTCCGTATATATCTGATTCTTTCATGATCAGATATTCTCCATTTTCAATCTTAATTTCAGTTCCAGAATATTGACCATACAATACTGTATCGCCTTTTTTGACTGTCATTGCTTCATCTCCTTTACCTGGACCTGCGGCAATAACAATACCTTTAAGGGGCTTTTCTTTTGCCGTATCGGGAATGATAATACCACTCGATGTTTTCTCTTCTGCTGCTACTGGTTCAATTAGAACTCTATCTGCTAATGGTTTAAATTTTACCGCCATAATTCTTAATTTTTTCTTCTATCATCGAAAGTTGTGCCAAGCAAAAAAACAAGACATTTTAACCTGAAAAAATGATTTACAAATAATTTTATGTCATAGAATATGACATACTGACACCAAAAAAGATACTATTCGGAGGTTTCTTGCTGTGTTTGTCCTTGCTCTGTTTGTGCTTTTCCAACATCAGTAACCTTCTTGGCTTTAGGTTGTCTCATTGTAATTATGATACTGGTAACAACAATTATTC
>WTIB01000298.1 GCA_011522905.1 Crocinitomicaceae bacterium
GTTCCTCCTTCAATGGATAAATTAAAATCAAGCATCCCTTTACCCGATAAATTTTTAAGATGATTGTCTTGGTCTATGGAGAATTTCTCAACCGCATCCGTCAATTGAATGGCATTCGATGCGATATTAAACTCTAAGCTATCTTTATCTAATTTGCCGTTAATCTTAAATGGAAGTCCTCCGATTTGAATTTGAGCCATTGGTAATTTCGTCACTTCGTTTTTTTGATCAACATTTAGTTTTAGACTGAAGTCTATTTCTTGATTCTTTACCAATGTCACTCCTGAGCTCTTTGCACTGTGTAAGAGAATTTGACCAGAAGTAAGCATTTCAAATTCATCAGTAGATAATTCTCCAGTCAATTTAACCTCTTGAAAATTGGATTTGTATTCTTGATGCGTGATTTCATTTAAATAACTCACCTGCATGGATTTCAAAGTAACGGCCTGCAGCTCCAACTTAAATTCTGAATCCTGGTTTTCATCGGAGCTCTTTACAATATTGTAATTGTCCCTTCCAAGAGAATCGACGTATAAATTCAATTCTCCATTAGAAATATTGATTTGTTTTAAGTTGTAATCTCCAAATATTAGATCAAAGGGATTAAACCTCAGGTTGAATTTTTTACTTTTTAAAAGACTTATGGATGTATTCCTACTTTTGATTTCTACATCGAGTAGATCGACTGAAATGTTTGGGAAAGTGGACCAAAAAGCAAAAGCCACGTCACCTACCTTCATAGGAACCTCAAGGTTTTTATTTATTTCCGCAATGGATGTTTCAATGATTTTATCCTTGAAAATAAATACCAAAAGAGAAATAAACAAAAAGCCCCCGACTACTATTCCGAGCGTCCATTTCGCAATTTTAATGGCTTTTTGCTTCATGGTTTCTAAATTACATGCTTATCTCTCTGCTAATAATTAAATCCTATCATTTTATCAACTGAAATATGTGTGTTGGTAACAAAAAGATTACTTTTTTTAATTTTTTTTTACGCTCTTGTGAACAAAGTGTTTTCTTTTTTGTCTAATGTTTGTATTTAAACTTTAAACAAAATAAAAATGAAAAGAAAAATTACCCCATTTAGTGTCTTAAAAAGCACTTTAGGAGCAATCGCTTTTTTTGCGCTAAGTTCCATTTATGCACAAACCAACGTATTTGACGATGTGATTGCCACAAGTCCAGATCACAACTATTTAGAAGCGGCTTTGGTACAAGAAGGATTGGACGTAGCACTTCAAACCTCTCCTGAATTAACAGTTTTCGCTCCGACCGACCAAGCATTTACTGATATTGCAACGGCTTTGGGAACAGACATCAACGGTCTTTTAGAATTACCAAACTTGAGTGATATATTGACTTATCACGTTTTGGGAGCTGTTGTTCCTTCTAGCGCAGTTACCAATGGATTGATTGCAGAACCATTGTCTACGACGAATACCTTGAAGCTAACTGTCACTGGAAATGGTGAAGTATACGTTAATCAAGCGAAAGTTTCTGCAGTAGATCTAACTACCGATAACGGAGTCGTACACGTTATTGATGGTGTTGTTCTTCCAAATGAAACTGTAGTTGATGTAGCTATTGATAATGGATTCAATGCTTTAGCTTCTGCCGTGATATCGTCAGAATTGATGCCTGTCTTGACTAACCCATTGGCAACATACACCGTATTCGCGCCAACCGATCAAGCGTTTCAAAATCTAGCTGACCTAGTCGGTGTTCCATTAAGCGCGTTATTTGACCCTGCAGTAATTCCTACTGCGAGCTTACAAGCCGTTTTAGGAACGCACGTATTGGGAGCGATTGTGCCATCCGCAGACGTTACTAATGGTGCGATTGTTGACAATATTGTAGGAATTAATACATTAAAACTAACAGTGAAGAGTTCTGGAGACGTATTTGTAAATCAGGCTCAAGTAACTGCTGTTGACGTAAATTCTGACAATGGAGTAGTTCACGTAATCAATAGTGTATTATTACCGGACGAAACAGTTGTTGATGTAGCCATTGATAATGGATTTAGCTCTCTAGCAACAGCGGTAATCACTGCGGAATTGATGCCTGCATTGACCGATCCATATAATCTATTTACGGTTTTCGCGCCAACAAATGATGCGTTTGACAACCTTGCAGCGGCTTTAGGAACAGATATTAATGGTTTACTTGCTCTTCCAAACCTTGCAGATATTTTACTATATCATGTAGTTGGTGGTGCAGTATTTTCTACTGACTTAACCAATGGTAATGTACCTACCTTAAATGGAGCAGACATCACGGTTGATCTTTCAAGTGGTGTAATGATTAACGATGCCATGGT
>WTIB01000278.1 GCA_011522905.1 Crocinitomicaceae bacterium
TCGTTATACTTAGTATTTTTAGAAACCAAAATTTAAAATACTATGAAAAACTTTTACTTAATTTTTACTTTCTTTTTTGTCAGTCTTGTATCCTTTAGTCAAGCTACTGATTTATTCATTTCCGAGTATGCTGAGGGTTCATCGAATAATAAGTATATCGAAATATACAATGGAACCGGAGCCCCCGTTGATTTGGGAGGATATTCTTTATCCTCTTGCTCCAATGGTTGTGATATTACAGGTGAGTTTGATTATCCTGATAATGTAACTTTTGCTCCAGGAACTATTCTGAATGACGGAGAGGTCTATGTTGTTGCTCATCCATCATCAGACCCATTTATTCTGGCAGAGGCAGATCAAACATTCACATATTTGAGTAATGGAGATGATGCATTTGCACTGACATTGGCAGGTGCAACAGCAAATTCATATACGATTATTGATATTATTGGAGACCTTGGTCCAGATGTGGGTACAGCTTGGACTGTAGCTGGAATTACTAATGGAACCCAAAATCACACCTTGGTACGAAAAGAAACCATTTGCTCAGGTAACCCTATTGAGTTAGGGTCATTTGGAACCGACCCTGCATCTTCGGAATGGGAGGTATTGGCCAGTAACGACTGGACATTTCTAGCAAGTCATACGGCTAATTGTGCAAGCTCAACAGACCCTCAAATTACGACAACTACTAATGGAATCAATGGATTCATTCAATATGTAGGTGCGCCTTCCCCGGAACAATTTTTTGGCGTAGAAGGAAGTAATTTGGTAGGTGATATTTTGGCAACAGTATCCGGTGATTTCGAGATTTCTCTTACAAGTGGAAGTGGTTTTTCAAATTCACTTACCTTACCTCAAAATGCTGGAGAGGTAGCGTTGACACAGGTATTTGTTCGTTTGAATGGTTCAGTTGCAGGTTCTGTTCAAGAGGAAATATTATTATCTGATGGTGCCGATACTGCTATAGTACTTTTAGGGGGAGATATTTTTGCACCAAACCCGACTATTTTAAGCTCTACAGATTCACTAATTGGATTTTCTCATTTTGTTGGAACTCCATCTGCGGAGCAAATGTTTGAGGTATCAGGGAATTTTTTAACTGAAGATCTAAATCTTACTGTAAGTGGGGAATTTGAAATATCAGCTGAATCCAATGGTGTATTTGGGAATTCACTGGTTATTCCTTCAAATTATAATGCAACCGTATTTGATGCTAATGCAACATGGCTGGGATACATGAATGTCTTTGAGCTTCCTGAAAACGGTGGAGGTTTTGTATTCGGTTCAGGCTGGGGATTGGCGGATCTTCAGTCGATAATCACTCCTGCGACAAATTCAGTGAAACTTTTACCTAATGTAAATACTTATGCGGACAACCCAACTGATCCGTTCTGGGTAAATCAAACAACTCTAGAAGGAAACAAAACTATGGAGGCGAATACGTTTGTAGAGCCAGGGGCTTCAGCTAATGATAATGATTTGACCTTCGCTGGTAACGTAGTCTCAAATACCTTGGACTCTGCTTACTCTGCAACTTATTTTATCAAAGCTCTGGATCCAAACAATGGTTATGCGGATGCTTTTGGAGGTTCAAAGACTTTTGATTTGCCTGCCAGTGGTGAATTTTCTGTTTCAGCAACGGCGGCAGAACTTCCAGCTGGTTTAATTGTCCAATATGGCTTTACCGTTACAGGTCCTAATGCAGATCCAGCTCTGGTTGGTACTTTAGGTTCTGTTGTTGTAAATGGTGATTTTGAAACTGGTGCAGTTCAAAGCACACCTGTTTATGTCCGGTTGAATGGAGCCGCTCAAAATTTGAATCAGACTGGTGTAATTGATTTTGCATCCTCAGGTGCTCAGTCTCCACAGGTTTTACTTCTAGGCGAAACACTGGATTATACTGTTTCGGCTATTGGAGATGTTACATCGAATGATGTTGATGGTGTTGCTGAGTCTCTGGGAGATTTTGTCCAGCTAGAAGGAGTTGTTCATTGTATAGACTTTGATGGTAATGATGGTTACAGTTTCACCATTATCGATGAAAACAATGATGGGATTAATGTATTTAGCTTTTCAGATGTAAGTGGATATGTTGTAAATGAAGGCGATATGCTAATCATTAATGGTCAGATTGAACAATATAATGGTCTTACAGAAATAGTTCCAGATACAATTATCGTTCCAACAACAGATTTTCCATTAGTTTCACCAACGGTAGTGACTGCATTGGATGAAAGTACAGAATCTCAATATATTACCATCGAAAATCTTGATTTTGTAACGCCAATAGCTACGTTTCCAACGGGTTCGAACAATAT
>WTIB01000175.1 GCA_011522905.1 Crocinitomicaceae bacterium
AAGTGAACCTATCGAGACTATTAAGATCGAGAGCAAAAAAATTTCTGGTCCAACGGTTTTAGGAAAAATTGACCTACCAGTTGAAAAACCAAAATCTCCTGCGGGCAGTTCAAGACCAGAGAACTTAAATAAGAGAAAAAGAAAAAGAATAAAGAAGGTGGAAGTTCCTTCAGCTGGTAATAAAGGGGCAGGGAATAAATTTAAGAATCAAAAAACGGACAAACCAGAAATTTCCGAGCAGGATATTCAAAAGGAAATTAAGGAAACCTTAGCGCGTTTATCGAATAAGGGCGGAAAATCCAAAGCGGCCAAAAACAGAAGACAAAAACGAGAAAGTGTTGCTCAAAAACGTCAAGAGGAAATGGAAATGGCTGAGCTTGAAGAAAAAATCTTAAAGCTTACAGAATTTGTTACCGTTTCTGAGTTGGCTTCGATGATGAGTATCCAGCCAACACAGGTTATTTCAGTTTGTATGTCATTAGGTATTTTTGCTTCTATTAATCAACGGTTAGATGCAGAAACCATTCAAATTGTTGCAGAAGAATTTGGATATGAGACACAGTTTGTAAGTGCAGAAGTTCAGGAGGCTATTCCAGTAGTTGAAGATTCAGAGGAGGACCTTATTGATAGACCTCCAATAATTACGGTTATGGGACATGTTGATCACGGGAAGACTTCTTTGCTTGACCGAATCAGGAATGCCAATGTAATCGATGGTGAGGCTGGGGGAATTACCCAGCACATTGGGGCTTATTCACTTTCTTTGAAGGATGGCAAAAAATTAACTTTCCTTGATACACCAGGTCACGAAGCGTTTACCGCGATGCGTGCAAGGGGTGCCCAGGTTACTGATGTTGCCATTATTATTGTTGCTGCTGATGATGATGTTATGCCTCAAACAAAAGAGGCCATTTCTCATGCACAAGCTGCAAATGTACCGATGGTTTTTGCGATAAATAAAATAGATAAACCTGGAGCTAACGCTGATAAAATTAAAGAGCAACTTTCAGGAATGAATATTTTAGTTGAGGATTGGGGTGGAAAATTTCAATGTCAGGAGATATCGGCAAAACAAAATTTAAATATTGAAGAATTACTAGAAAAAGTATTACTTGAAGCAGAGCTTTTGGATTTAAAAGCAAATCCAAATAAGCCGGCCATCGGAACGGTTATTGAAGCCTCTCTTGATAAAGGAAAAGGTTATGTGACGAACATGTTGGTACAGGCGGGAACATTAAAAATTGGAGATGTTCTTTTGGTAGGAAGACATTATGGTAGAGTTCGAGCCATGCATGATGAAAAAGGCGTTTCTATGAAAGAGGCAGGTCCCTCACAAGCAGTTTCTGTTCTCGGAATTAACGGTGCGCCAAGTGCAGGTGATAACTTCAATGTAATGCTTGACGAAAAAGAGGCTAAGTCAATTGCGACTAAAAGGGAACAGCTTTATAGGGAGCAGGGTCTCAGAACTACCAAGCATATTACCTTGGATGAAATCGGACGACGATTGGCTATCGGAGACTTCAAGGAGCTTAATTTAATTGTTAAAGGAGATGTTGATGGTTCGATTGAAGCACTTTCAGATGCGCTATTAAACCTTTCAACCCAAGAAATTCAGGTAAATATCATTCACAAAGGTGTTGGAGCTATATCAGAGGCAGATGTAAACCTTGCTTCAGCATCGGATGCTATTATTTTAGGTTTCCAAGTGAGACCTACCGTGGGAGGAAGAAAGCTTGCAGAAGCTGAACAAATTGACATTCGTCTTTATTCGATTATATACAAGGCTATTGAAGAGATAAAAGCAGCGATGGAGGGAATGCTATCACCAGATATTGAAGAAAAAGTGGTTGGTTCGGCAGAAATTAGAGAGACCTTCGACATTACTAAGGTCGGAACCATTGCTGGGTGTTATGTACTTGAAGGGATCATTAAAAGATCCTCTAAAGTGAGAATTATTAGAGATGGAATAGTTGTACATTCCGGTGAGCTTGGTTCTTTAAAGCGATTTAAAGATGATGTGAAGGAAGTCAAAAACAACTATGAGTGTGGTTTGAATATTGATAAGTATAATGATATAGAAGTTGGTGATATCATTGAAGCTTATGAGGAGGTTGAGGTAGCAAGAAAACTATAAGTTCTTTTTTGCTTTATAGAATAAATTAATTAGCATATATATCAATTATAATATGGAAAATATAAATCAAGCAGGTTGGTTTGGCCCAACGGAAATCATAATTATTTTAGTAATTGTATTATTGTTTTTCGGGGGAAGAAAGATTCCTGAATTAATGAAAGGTCTTGGTAAAGGAGTGAA
>WTIB01000057.1:0-2869 GCA_011522905.1 Crocinitomicaceae bacterium
GAATTTAGGTTTTTAAAATTTCAATCAAATGAGAATTATTTTATCAAGTTTTATTTTTGCTATTCTTCTGGTATCATGCCAAACAACGGAGTCATTTACTTTTACTGAGGAAGAAATGAAAGCATCAGGATTTTCAGAAAAGGGCTGGAGTATTCTTAAAGATGGTAAGAGTATTGCCAGAATTGAATCCATGGAATGGGAATACTTTGAAGAAAAAATGTATCAGGAAATTTCTGTTACCCTTTTGGATTACAGATATTCAAATTATGAAAACATGAAATTACTGATGAAGTATATTCATACGAAGCATCCCAATTCAAAAATTGAGATTAATGAAGACGAACACTTCAAAGAAAATCAGAATAAAAATTAGAGCCCGTATCTCTTAAAAAAAGACCTTCAGCAATGAGGGTCTTTTTTTTGTAATCAAAGATTTCTTTAAAACTTATAATTTCTGAATCAGTGTCTTCTTGATTCTCTCGAAAGTAATTATTCAGATGATTCAAAAATTAGTCAAATCATTAATTTTCAATTTAATTTTTTCACAAGTAACTAATTATTACTAATTTAGGATTGCTAAACTATGAAACTATTATACTCGCGTTGCAAAATAGGAGTCCTATTTTGTTACCTGCTATTTTTTACACATGCTAGTCATGCACAAAACTCTGTTGCCCGAGAATGGAATGAAATTCTTCTTGAAGCAATACGAAATGACTTTGCTCGCCCTACGGTACATGCCCGAAATCTTTATCAGCATTCAATTATTGCATACGACCTATGGGCCGCCTATGAACCTACTAAAGAGACTTATTTTTTAGGCAAATTTTTCAACGGTTACTATTGTGATTTTTCTGGTGTGAATATGCCTCTTGATATAGAGAGTGCCAAACATGAAGCCATATCGCATGCCTCCTATTTCTTTTTAATGGGACGTTATCAAAGCTCACCAAGTTTTTTCAATACCTATACCTTAATGTACAATTATATGGTGCAGCATGGTTATAACGTAAATAATACGAGTACCGATTATGTGAATGGTGGTTCTGCGGAGCTTGGCAATTATTTAGCACAAGAAATGATAAACTATGCATATAATGATGGCTCCAATGAGCTCTTGAATTATGAAAATACATTCTACGCCCCAATTAATCCGCCATTGATTATGGCTGAGCCAGGCAATCCAGACATTATTGACCCCAACAGATGGCAAAGCCTTACCTTGGATTCGGCCATTGATCAATCCGGAAATAATGTTCAGAGTACGGTACCATTCATATCACCAGAATGGGGAAATGTAACTCCCTTTGCTCTTCAGTCAAGCATGTCAAATGTGCGCTTTAGAGAAGGAAATGCCTACAACGTATATTTTGATACTGTGCAACCTGCATACCTCGACTTAAATGACTCATCGGCATGGGAATCATTTTACAAATGGAACCATTCGTTGGTGAGTATTTGGCAGTCACATTTAGATCCTACAGATGGTGTCATGTGGGATATATCACCAGCATCAATAGGAAATAACACATGGTATCCGAGTGATTCAAGTGAATACGCTGCATTCTATGATATGAATGGCGGAGACCCTTCAAACGGTTATAGCGTGAATCCAGTCACTGGTCAGCCTTACACGCCTCAAATTGTTCCAAGGGGTGATTACGCAAGAGTTCTTGCTGAATTTTGGGCTGATGGTATTGATTCAGAAACACCACCGGGACATTGGTTTGAAATATACCATTATGTCACAGACCAACCTACTTTTGAGAGAAAGTGGGAAGGAACTGGTCCTGAATTAGATGCCCTTGAATATGATGTAAAGGCACATCTTACACTCGGTGGAACCATGCATGACGCTGCGATTAGCGCATGGAGTCTGAAAGGATTCTATGATTATATCCGACCCGTTTCATCCATAAGATATATGGTTCAGAATGGTCAAAGTTCCGATACAAACTTGAGTAGCTATCACCCAAATGGCGTTCCTCTAATGCCGGGTTATATTGAAATTGTGGACTCTCTTGACCCCTTGGCAGGAATGGCTTATGAAAACGTCGGTAAAATTAAGCTCTACACATGGAAAGGACATGATTTCATTAATGACCCTTTAATTGATGTTGCTGGAGTTGGTTGGATTTTGGGTGAAAACTGGTGGCCTTATCAGCGACCGACCTTCGTTACGCCTCCATTCGCTGGTTTTGTTTCTGGACATTCTACTTTTTCAAGAGCTGCAGCAGGGATACTCGAAAAAATTACTGGTTCTCCTTATTTTCCAGGAGGGCTAGGCGAGTTTACGGCCATTCAAAACGAATTCCTTCATTTTGAAGAAGGTCCAAGTACGACCATTACCTTGCAATGGGCATCCTATCGAGATGCTGCAGACCAATGCAGTTTAAGTAGAATATGGGGAGGTATTCATCCCCCCGTGGACGATATTCCGGGAAGAATGATTGGTGGTCAAATTGGCGACTTATGTTTCAATAAAGCAGACTCCATATTTTCAATTTCTCAGGCATCTATTTCATCGAGTGTTTTGAGCGATACCATCATTAATTCGTATGATTCAGGAACGAGTATGACATTGAATCTAAGCTTTAACGTTCCAATGGATGTTACGACAACACCACAGGTTGTATTTGCTCCTGGAAACGTATACCAAGTGCTTGAAATCAATCAAATGTATTGGATTGATTCATTCCAGCTTCAAGTCGATATAGACATCAACAATAACATCCTTGAACAATTTTCAACAATGATTCGAATTCAAGGGATTAACGCTGCAAATGGAATGCATTTACCCGAAATTAATCTTGTAGATTATTTCATCATAGACACCAAGCAACCCGAGCTTATGTCATTTGAAGGTAAT
>WTIB01000057.1:2969-5135 GCA_011522905.1 Crocinitomicaceae bacterium
AGATTATTTCATCATAGACACCAAGCAACCCGAGCTTATGTCATTTGAAGGTAATTCCCTTGTGTTGTCAGATGAAAATCTGTTGTCAGGGTACCAAACTACCCTTCAATTTGACGAAGCCTGTAATGTAAATCTTACACCGGGCTTTATTTTTTCAGGAGCTGATTATGTGAATCCTTCGATTATAGCAAATCAATCTAACTGGAACTCAACACAAGAATATGTTTCTTCTTTTAGCATTCAAGACTTTAATGAAAATGTATCGAATGTAAATGTGCTGATTGAAAATATAGAGGACATACATGGCAATCCCTTAATAAATCCAAACCAATCCGATATTTGTAGCATAGATACTAGAAATCCATCTACAACTGGTATTTTGCTTTCTGACACCCTTATAAATATTGAGGATCTCAATAACAACCCACAGGTAGATATTGTGATTCAATTTGATGAAACGATGAATACGAATGTGATCCCAGAGCTTTCTTTATATGATGGAAATATTTTACATGAAAGCATTTTGATGAATCCTTTTGCCACTTATTGGTCAGATTCTTTAACCCTGAATTCAGAGCTTTGGGTATT
Organism: Crocinitomicaceae bacterium; assembly: GCA_011522905.1. Lineage (GTDB taxonomy): Bacteria > Bacteroidota > Bacteroidia > Flavobacteriales_D > Crocinitomicaceae > UBA952. Next base: position 3,558 of record WTIB01000057.1, read on the forward strand.
ATTTGACACAAATGACTTCACTGAATTTGATGTAATCTGTACAGAAGCTTATGATATCAACGGAAATATCATTTCTGATACCATAACGGCATCACACTTTTATAGTGATTTGAAAAAACCTGCTGTTGAGTACACACTCCCGATAACCACAATGATTTCAGACAGTACAATTGGCAATAGTACCTATTATGTAGATGTTTTGTTTAATGAAAAAATGGATGTAGCAAGCACACCATTGGTCATTCATGAATCTGCGGATGACTTATCTGGCTCTTTACAATTTAATTTTATGGAAAGTGCATATACTACAGACTCCACATTCAGGGCCTTCTTCAATGTGCTAGATGATCACATTGAGGTAGATAGTATTGACATACAAGTTCTTTTCGGAAATGACTTTGCCGGAAATATACAAATGTCATATACAGAAAATGACATGATTTCCATCGATACCAAAAATCCATCTATAACAAGTTTCAATGTAAGCTCAAATATTCTAAATATTGGAGATCAAATTGACATGACCCTAGAATTTGATGAAGATATGGATACAATTCAAATCATCAACTTTGAATTTAATCCATTTATTACGGCACCTGTCGAGCTTGTCCAAACAAATTACGCATGGATGAACACCACGAATTTAAATGTAGCATTTGAGCTGATGAATACTGATGCAAACCCTTATTATTTTGATTTAAATATTATTGACGGAACAGATAAAGCTGGAAATCTATTGATTCCATATGGGGTGGATACCGTTTTTACCATACCTGGTTCACTAGGTTTAGAAAACGAAATGGAATCAATCCAGCTTTATCCAAACATCATCTCATCGGGAGGCTTTATTGGCTTTACGGGTGATATCGAGGAGACATTAACTAAAAACATTCAGGTTTTGAATAGTGGAGGAGAAAATGTAGCGCAAGTCAAATTCAATCAAATCGGAAAATATTGGTACTCCTCTCCTATTCATTTACCACCAGGAGTATATTACATATACATCAATTATCAAACCTACAGATTTGTCGTTATATGATGAGAATTTTTTGGACCATAGTATTTATCATTTTCACAAACCTTATTCAGGGACAAAAGCTCATTGATGTTATTGGAGATCACAATATTGATAGCTATCAAGAGTTTACCCTGTCCAATACCACTGGACTTTCCTTTTTCGATTTTGACGAGGACGGGTGGGATGATTTGACTTATCCCATGCACAATGATTCGATTATATTTTATAAAAATGTAAACGGTGTACTCACACCTATTGGATCATACATTTATGCAAATGGTACAGTAAGGCAAATGTTGTGGGTTGATTATGACAACAATGGTTCTTTGGATTTATTCATATCCTATGATGAAGATGAATTGAGGCTTTATAAAAATGATGGGAACTTCAATTTTACGGATGTTTCTGTTTCCTCTGGTTTATTCCCCACCGTATCCAATCCGTATGGTTTTAGCTTCGCTGATACTGACCATGACAACGACTTGGATTTATACGTTTGTAGCTATGACCCCAATTCGTCACAAAATAAATATTACGAAAATCAAGGAGACGGAACCTTC
>WTIB01000057.1:5235-9111 GCA_011522905.1 Crocinitomicaceae bacterium
GATATTGAAGCTTTTTCTTTTTGTCCAGTTAAAGGAGATTTAAACAATGATGGTTATTACGATATTGCCGTTCTTAATAAGGATACCCTGCCTAATCTTTTAATGAATGAAGGCAACGAAAATAATTACATTAAAATTACACCTGTAGGTATTGTTTCGAATCGTATGGCAATTGGAGCACAAATTAGAATACACGCGAACGGAGTAAATCAACTTCAAACTGTTTTTTGTGGAGAGAATTTGTTCGCACAAAGCTCACAGCACAAAATATTTGGTGTTGGTACAAGTACGGTGATTGATTCCATTTCCATTTTGTTTCCAAGTGGAATCATGGCAAAGCGGTATGATGTTCCAGTCAATCAATCCATTATCATATATGAAGAAGAATATGTAACCGTTGACTTCAATATCAATGTATCTTCAGATCCAATGATTCTATGCAATGGAGATAGTATTCCTATTGCCCTTTCTGGATATGATCAATACCATTGGAGCGATGGCTCTACTGATTCTGTACTCGTAATTATGGGACCTGGCACTTACTATTTTGAGGCTTTCAATGAAATGGGAGATACATTATTTCGCTCTGAGGATATTGTCGTTATCAATGAACAAATGCCATTGTTTCAAGAATCAGCTGACGAAGTTGATTGTAATGATGATTTTTCAGGTACGGCTAGTTTGATATTTGCAAATCCTGCACAAATTGATTCCGTATTTTGGTCAAACGGAGAGGTTGGATTTGAAATAGATAGCCTGTCTTCTGATGTATATGATTATACCATTACAACAATAAATGGATGTAACTATTATGGAAGCGTTTTGGTATCAGAAATGGAAGACTTTTATCTCGAAATTCAAACGACTCCTTATACAAATACTTCTTCAGGCAGTATTTCGATATATACCTTTGGCGGTACCATGCCCTTTACCTTTGTGTTAAATGGAGATACCATTTCAAATAATGTTTCTGGATTAAACCCAGGTAGCTATTCTCTTTTCGTGATGGATGCTAATGGATGTGTTCAGGAAGAAACCATTTTTATTGATAATTTATCAACTGTTGGATTTGAAGCCATTGATTTAGAATTGAATGCATACATAAATAATAATAGAGCTATAGTGAATACCACAAATCCAAATATTGATCATATTGAACTCTTTAACATCAGTGGTTCAAACGTGGCTAACCTGAGAAGTACAAATTGGGAACAAAGGGAAAGAAATATTGAATTTGATTTCCCATATCCAAGTGGCGTATATATTATGGTTATTCATACCCAAAAAGACATTTTCAGAGAAAAAGTAATCAAGCCTTAGTATAATTAAAAAAGTGCGCTAACATTACTGCTAAATAGCTTTATGGCTATCGCTAACAAAATAATACCAAATACTTTTTTCAATATAGCAATCCCTGTTGCACCGATAATGCGTTCAAAAGTGGATGTCAATTTAAGTACAATCCACACCACGAGAATATTTAAAAATATGGCTACCAAAATATTTACAAGTGCATATTCTGCTCTTAATGAAATTAATGAAGTCATCGTTCCTGCACCAGCAATCATTGGAAAAGCCAAAGGTACAACTGATGCCACCTTGGTTGAACCCTCGCCCTGATCTTTGAAAATTTCAATGCCAAGAATCATTTCGAGAGCCATAAAAAACAAAACGAAAGATCCAGCCACAGCAAACTCGTTAATACCTACACCAATTAGACCTAAAATACTTTCACCCACAAATAAAAAGCCAACCAATATAAATAGAGAAGCTCCAGCTGTTCTCATTGGATAAATCTTTCCTGTTTTTTCTTTTAAGGCAATAATCAATGGGATATTCCCAACAATATCAATAACCGCAAAAAGCACCATTGAAGCGACACCTATCTCTTTAAAGCTAAGGCCATTACTCCATAAACCTGCAAGGATTTGTTGTATCATATTTTCATTTTTTTTGCAAAAGTACATTTTCGTTCGAATAAAACACAACATTTGAGAATTCACCTTGTTTTTTTATATATTCGAAATACATGAAACCAAGACTAATATTATTTCTCGCTCTCAATTTCGGTGCCCTTGCTCTCGGTGGGATTTTTGCTGGTCAGGGCGCTGTATCCGATTGGTACGATGGACTTCAGAAAGCCCCATGGACACCTCCTGGATGGGTATTTGGTTTTGCCTGGACCACGATTATGATCTGTTTTTCCATCTTTATGTCTATGGCCTGGGAAAAGATCAATAACAAGAAAAAATTTGTGCTCCTTTTTTCCATTCAATGGATACTCAATGTTGGATGGAATCCAAGCTTTTTTTATTACCATAATGTACTATTGGGTCTAATCATTATTTGTAGCCTTACCCTTTTGATTGCTTATCTCTTGGTGGATTACTATAAAAAATTAGGTAGTCTTACCTTTTTCCTTCTCCCCTATTTGATATGGCTTTGTATAGCTACCTCGCTTAATGGGTACATTTTATTTATGAATTGAATTATATCAAATTTTCACCAATTAAAAAAAGCCCTGACTTACGCCAGGGCCTTCTCATAGTTTGCATAGTTTAGCGCGATTATGGACAATCCAAAAACCCTTGGTTTGAGGTTCCATCCACAAAATTGTTACTGATTGCAGATAGTGCATCATTAATTGCGCTTAACGAATAAGTTGTATTACATCCACCCAAAGCATCGTTTGCTAAAGCTACCAGCTCAGAAACGGTCCAACCCTGGAAATCACCCTGATTGATTACAAGATCTCCTAAGTATCCAGATGAAGCTCCAAAATTTGGATCATAGGCATCAAAATCAAGTGCCAATTGAACAGCAAGTAGATTTCCAGCCAATGTGCTTATTAATGGGTCTGTAGGATTCACATACGAGTCTGAAAGGACCAATGGACCGCCTCCTTGAGGTAAAAAGTCCGTTACTGCCTGAGCACTCGTTAAGGTAATGGTATTTCCTGCAGCACATCCAATGGTAACGCCACTTGGATAGGCACCGTCAAAATTGGCATGTAAATAAGTTCCTGGGTTGTTTCCACTTGGAACAGCACCCCAACCTCCTTGAGTTTGTGTTCTAAAATCTCCTTCCTCGATTACACATGGGTCACAATCATCGGAATCACCAAGACAAATGGTTGAAATCCATCCCCATCGGTTTCCAGGGAAATCATATTCACCGTTACCGATAGCTGTTTCCTCATCTCCTGTTACCGGATTACTTACAGCCGCATGGGCGATAAAACAAAAACAACTGTCTACAGTGGCCAATGGAATTTCATAGGTATAGCTTTGAACTGCAGGAACGTGATCCATGGTATATGGAAATAATCCAAATTGAGGATTACAACCACCACTTAAAGGAATGTCAGCACAATCTCCCACAAATACGTGGGTTTCGTCAATAACCCAATCACCAGTGGTTAAATAGCTCACAAGCATATTATCACCTGAAATACTAACAGTGACAGAACCTATAGGATTGGTTTGCCCTGCAATTAAATCTGTACTAAAGACCGTATCACAATCTACAATGACAGCAGTGTCAAAATTGTAATCTTCGAAACAAGGAACATCAGAAGTGTCACAGGAATTCAGAACAACAAAAAGCATTAAGCTTAAATAGAGTAAAATCTTTCTCATCAATATGTAGTTATATAGTTAATAGTTGCCGCCAGAAATAAGAGAAAGACAAGAGAAATTTGCGGCTTTCAAGACATAAGACTCTAAGTAAAACAGAAAGGTTGCATTGGGCATAAAAAAAACCTCAACTATTGCTAGTAAAGGGTTTTAGATGTGGTCCCACATGTCCTCACAGGAAGGTTGCTCTTCCTTCGTAAATACTTACTTTTTTAGATTTAAGAGGTTCGGAGTCCGAACC
>WTIB01000151.1 GCA_011522905.1 Crocinitomicaceae bacterium
CTAAAGATAGAAAAACACGGATTAAAATTCTGTCTAAAGATGAACCTTTGGATTTAAATTTCTCCAAAGTCGGGGTCATTCACATCAGTTATTCTATTTGGGATAAAGTAAACTAATAAAACACATATTAGTGTACCATAAAACCCGTAGGTAAATGATGAAAAAATGGTTTTCACAAATGATTCACCAGAATAGGCTTCGTATAGTTCCATTTCAGCTTCAATAATTCCTTTGTGGGGTTGGATAGCTTTGTAACCTTCATATAGTTGCGAACCAAAATAAATAAGCGGAATAATGAATAATAAAGTTCGAATATAAAGTAGGTTTGGTTTATTGGTAAGCAGTATAATATTTGCAAGAAATCCAAATGGTATGAACAATACTATAATGTTCCCACCTCGTGCAATATCAAAGCCACTATTTATTATTAAGTTACTCGTATCAGACCAACTGAACCAAGGTAAAAAAAAACATAAAACACCAATGATGCTTACAGTTTTTTGTTTCTTCAAAAATTCGTTGGAATACTTAGTTGCCATATTTATATCTTCTCAAAGATAGAAAAACACGAATAAACTGAAAATGCAACGATTAGCTCTTCTTTAAGTTATTATAGTAAACAACTAAACTTTAACTATGCCATTTAAAAAGAATGACCCAAGAATCAATAGAGGAGGACGTCCAGTAGGCTCTAAAAACAATGCAACGACAGAAATACGAAAGAAGTATTTAGAACTCATAGAAAACAACTTTGAGCAACTGGAGAAAGACATAAAAAGCTTAAAAGCAAGTGAAAGAGTAAAAGCTATTATAGACTTATCGAAGTTTGTACTTCCTACTCTTAAAGCAACGGAAATGAGTCTAAATAACGAAACAAAGTTTCAAGCTATTGAAATATAATTGAAGTGAGTATATTAGAAAAAACTTTAAAAATTATATTATGAAATATCTATTCTTGTTTTTGTTGGTTGGCTTGGTTAGTTGTGGAGATGCTTCTGGAGATGCTTCCGAAAATGTAAAGCCACAACTAAAAGAATATTCGAAGGATGACGTAACAAGTCAATATGGTTTAGTGTTACTTAAAAAGGATATGAAGCCTGTGACGGGTATCGTAAGAGACTGGTACGAGGATGGTCAGTTGAAGTATAAAGAGAATTACAAAGATGGTAAGTTAAATGGTTTAAAAAGAGAATGGTACAAGGATGGTCAGTTGCATATTGAATTTAATTACAAAGATGGAAAGCATCACGGTTTAACTAGAAGATGGCTCCCGAATGGACAATTGTGTTTGGAATGGAATTACAAAGATGGTGAGAGAATAAGTCAAAAATGCTGGGATAAAAACGGAAACGAAATACCATGCTGATACAAACAATAGACGAACTCCTTGACTTCATAGAAATACACTTCGATAAACTCTCTAAAGAGAAATATTGTGAACTTATTAGAATGACATTACAAGTTTATGTATTCGGAAAGCCACAAACAAAAGAAGAAGCTCTTGAGCAAATATTGACTCATTACAAGTGGGTAGAGTCCTTTCCTACTGGACACGAAATTCCGTTGTTTATGGAAGAAAATTAGTCTATATCGTACGTTTTCTCGTAAGTTTTTAAGAAACAAAAAAGCTGTATGCCTTGTTATTATTGACATACAGCTCTTTTTCAAGTACTCGAGGCGGGACTTGAACCCGCACGGGCAAAAAGCCCACAGGATTTTAAGTCCGGCGTGTCTACCAATTCCACCACTCGAGCATCATCGGACTTATCATACTTCGTATGAAAAAAACAGCGCCTAATGGCGCCTGTTTTGAGCGGGAGACGGGATTCGAACCCGCGACCCCAACCTTGGCAAGGTTGTGCTCTACCAACTGAGCTACTCTCGCTTATTTTTAATCACCATGTTCGTTTACACAGCGGGCGACAAATTTATAAATATTTTATGATTTTTTTCAAGAGATGAATAGAATATTTCACATAAGTTGGCAATCATGTAGACTCATATTTGATTATTTTTGCTATTCTATGTCGCAAACTGCATCAAAACAATTCAAATACGATAAAGCTTACCTTCGGCTTGCAGAAAGTTGGGCAAAACTTTCACATTGCAATAGAAAACAGGTAGGTGCCATTATTGTAAAGGATGAAATCATTATTTCTGATGGATTTAATGGAACTCCTGCGGGTTTTGACAATTGTTGTGAAGATGAAAACGGTTTGACACACTGGTATGTTTTACACGCAGAGGCAAATGCCATACTTAAAGTAGCCAAATCAACAAATAACTGTAAAGGTGCAACGCT
>WTIB01000304.1 GCA_011522905.1 Crocinitomicaceae bacterium
CATTAGAAGATTTATTTTTTTTCATAATGACGTGGTCAATACCGTTACTCAGTGCAAGATATTCGGACTGTAGTTCCCGATAGTAAATAAGTGATTGTTCGAGAACCGTTTTCGTAATTTTAATATTTGGTGCCTTGCATTCCAATAATAAAAAACAACTTTGGTCTGTTTTGAAAACAGCTACATCCCATCTTTTATCAAGTTCTCCGTATTTAATTTGTTTTTCAACACTAATTAATCCTCTTGGATAGTCCAGTTTACCTGTAAAATAGGCGATTAAATGTTGTCTCACCCATTCTTCAGGGGTTAAGACAACTGACTTTTTGCGAATGATACAACTTACATATAGCTGTTCATCTTTTTTTGTGATACGCAGTTTGGTTTGAGGTAAATTTAATGGGATAATGGGATTCATTAAATACCAGGAAGAATTAGATTGATGTCTTTGTATTTTAGATTAAAAACTTTGCCAAGTACTTCATTTGTCAATAAGCCTTTATATATGTATACCCCATTTCGGAAGCCAGAATGAGAACGAATAAGATCTTCAACACCACCTCTTTCTCCCATCTCCAATAATAATGGTGAAAAAATATTTGAGATGGCAAATGACGCAGTTCTTGATACCCTAGAGGCAATATTCGGAACACAATAATGCGTTACGCCATGCTTCACAAAGGTAGGATCGTCGTGATTCGTAACACGTGAAGTTTCAAAGCATCCTCCTTGATCAATACTCACATCCACAATGACCGAACCGGATTTCATTTCCTGAATCATTAATTCTGTAACTACGCATGGTGTTTTTCCTACTGAGGATCTCAATGCCCCTATAACAATATCTGCTCTTCTAATGGCTTTTGCCAGTACTTTAGGCTGAATTATTGAGGTATAAACCCTTTGACCTATGTCATTTTGTAATCGTCTCAATTTAGAAAGACGATTATCAAATACCTTAACTGATGCTCCTAACCCTAATGCGGCTCGGGTTGCAAATTCACCAACAGTACCTGCACCTATGATAACCACCTCAGTAGGCTGAACACCAGCGATTCCACCAAGCATCATTCCTTTCCCCGAAGAAAACGAGGATATAAGCTCACCTGCAATTAATATGGAAGTATTTCCTGCGATTTCACCAACGGTTCGAACCAAGGAAAATACACCTTCCTCATCTTGGATATAATCCCAGGCTATAGCGGTAATTTTTTTCTTAATGAGTTTGGTTAATACCTGTTTGGGTTGAATTGAAATTTGTAATGCAGAAATAAAGGTTTGATTTCCCGGCATTAATTCTACCTCTTCATCTGATGGGGGAGTAACCTTAAAAACAATATTACATTCATATATTTCTTTACGGCTTTTGCATATTTGTGCTCCAGCTTCGCTGTAATCATTATCACTAAAATTTGCTCCTACGCCGGCATTCGATTCCACTTTTACTTCATGTCCATGAGCTACAAGCAAAGAGACTGTTTCAGGAACAAGAGCAACACGACGCTCTTGAAAAGAAGTTTCCTTAGGAATACCGATATGAAGGCTTCCTTTTTTACGTTCTACCTCAAGCATTTCTTCTTTCGGGAGCAGACTGCCTTTTTGAATTAATTTTTTAAGAAGTTCAGGATCTGTGTTCATCGGCTATTTCAATAATTCTAGTATGATTGTCAGACACCTCTAGGTGCACCCAAATGGTATCTGAAGGTAAAAAAGCATTAATTTTTTTTGGCCACTCTATAAAGATAGGATTTTTTTTGCTCAATAATTCTTCTAATCCAAGTTCAAATGCTTCTGCATTATTCTTAATTCGGTAACAATCAAGGTGGTATAAGATCATTCCTTCTTCTGTTTCGTATTCGTTGATAATTGAATAGGTCGGAGAACCTTGTAAATTTTTTACACCATTAAGATTTAAAATTTTTTGAATAATGGTGGTTTTACCTGCACCCATTTCACCAACAAAGGCAAAGCATTTTTTTTGACTAAAAAAATCTAGATGATCAATTAAAACATCCGCCAGTGATTCAATATTCGGTATTTCAATTTTCATTAGAGCTGAATTCCTTTAAAAATCTCTATTTTTCCATTTCTCCAGCTAAATAGTTTCTGATCTTCTCCATCAAATTCTGCAAATGTTTGGTAATTCATCCATTCTCCTAAGTTGAAATATTTGGATGAATTAATAGAAATTTCCATAGGCAAGTGCCGATGTCCAAAAATAAAGAAATCAATATCGTGATCTTTAAGTTTTTCAATACAGAATTGATAGAGCCATTCGTTTTCTTTTTTAGTGAAGCTTTCATCTTCTTTACCAGATGATGCACGACTTCGTTTTGAGAAATAATTTGCTAATGATAATCCCATTGAAGGATGCAATAGAGAAAATAAGAATTGACATACCCGGTTGCGAAATATTTTTTTGATGAATTTATAACCGTAATCCCCTGGTCCTAAACCATCACCATGAGAGATGTAAAAAGTTTTGTTATTGATTTTTACCTCTAACTCGTTTTCAATCATTTTAACCCCTAATTCTTCTGAGAAGTAGTTCTTCATCCACATATCGTGATTTCCCAAGAAAAAATAGACTTCAATTCCCTTTTCAACAAGCTCGGCTATTTTGGCTTGAATGCGAACAAAGCCCTTAGGGACAACTTTTTTATATTCAAACCAGAAATCGAAAATATCTCCAACTAAAAAGATGACCTGTGCATCTTTCTGAACATAATTTAACCATTCAATGACTTTATACTCTCTTGTCCTACTCTCTTTTGGGTTGGGAGCACCAAGATGAAAATCAGAGGCGAAATAAACTTTTTTGTTACTATTTAATTCAATGTGCTTCAATGACCGAATATTTGTTCAAGTTCAAATTCTAATGCCGGACCCCTTAGGTTTGTTTTTAAGATTTTTCCTTCTTGGTCGATTAAAACAGTAAATGGAACGCTTCCGACTTGATACAGTCTCGAAACTTTACTTTGCCAACCTCCAAGATCACTTACATGATTTGGCCAAGACAAATTATCTAATTCAATAGCTTGTTTCCATTTTTTAAGGTCTTTATCTAAAGAAACACTCATGATGGTGAATCCATCTTTCTTATATTTTTCATAGGTTTTGACCACATTTGGGTTTTCCCGCCTACATGGTCCACACCAAGATGCCCAAAAATCAATAAGTACAACTTGGCCTCTTAAATCTGATAATTTCATTGTTGTCTTTTGATCGAGCATGAGCTCTTCAAAGTCAGGTGCAATTTTTCCAATTGCAAGAGGTTTAGACGCCTCAAGTTTGACTTTAAATTCTTGAAATTGCTTGACTAGCTGTTTTACAGTATAGCCATTTGGAAATGCCTTATTGATTTGATTAATAATGGACTCATATGAATCTGTGTTCTTTTCCATGCTAATGGAACCTAAAGCCATTACAAGGGCTGCAGAATTTTGGTTCGAGCCAATAAAGGACCTTAGTTCATTTTGAAATTTACTGAACTCTTTTGTCATGTAATCATTGATTTCTTTTTCTTTCTCCTTGTCTTGAGAAATTACGAGCATCACTGAATCATTTTTGGCTTGCCATCTCTTAATGACTTTATCAAACTTATTCATTGAGTTGGATTCATCAGAACCCAAAATGTTACAGAATTCATTTAACTTTCGACCGTCTCCGTATATTTTGATATCATTCTTTTCACGGATGACCAAGTGGATTTCCGAATCTCCTAACTTAGCGATATAATAATCCTCTTTTGGAAGTATAATCTTTGAATTAAAATTCCCCTTTTCATCGAGAAGAATGGTATCATATGTTTTGTATTTACCTTGTTCAAAAACTTGAGAAATATATAAAGTATCTGTAGGTGAATTAAATATAGATCCAGCAATATTGAGCTCTGCATTTTGAGTCAAAGCAGTATTCACAATAAGAAAATGGAGTAATGTAATTATATATTTCATGTTTAAGTTTTAAAAATCTGTTCTAGTTTATCTTCAAGTTCTCTCCCCCTTAGGTTTACACCAATAATTTTCCCTTCAGGGTTTACTAAAATTGTATATGGAATACCTTGTATATTAAATGTGGGTACAACAGCGGAATTCCAACCTTTCAAATCACTCACATGATTTGGCCATATAAGATTGTCCATTTTTATGGCTTGCTTCCATTTTGTACCGTCTTGATCCAGGGATACGGAGTATACGGTAAAATTCTTTTTTCTATATTTTTTAAACAACTTGACTACGTTTGGATTTTCCCTTCTACAAGGACCGCACCAAGATGCCCAAAAGTCCACCAAAACGTATTTTCCTTTTAGGTCAGATAGGTTTAAAGTTTTATTATCTGGTGTCTTCAATGAAATTTCAGGTACATCATAAAAGGCATTGTTCTCCATATATTTCCGAAGAAATATGGTTTGATTTTGAAAATTATTGGCGGGTTCGCTCCCAGGGTAAGTCATGTAAAAAGCAGATGCGACTTCAAAAAAGGTTTGAATACGTGCTTCATTATAATCTGATTCTTTCTTCATAAGGTGCATGGACAGAATGATATTAAAGGGATTGGCTGGATCTTCCTTCATTCTTTTGGCGGCAAATGAGGAAAGCTTATCCTCATCCTGAGAAAGAATGAGCTCTTGATAGGCGTTTGCATCCTCGGCCCATGACACACCGGAATAATTTGGATTGCTTACAAAATCTTCTAAAGAGGTATTTAATTCTAAGTGCTCACCTTTATTTAAGGATAACTCAAGGCTGTCATTGGTCTCAGATTTTAACTTTAATAAATAATACCCTAAACCAGGTACTGTAGTTTTTATTTCGAATGAACCATTTTCACCAATTACTGATTTGGCCACCTCAACTTTAGTCCCTTTGGATTCTAGTAATGGAGCTTCAAGGTAAATTTCGATACCTGCACCATTGTCGATTGTACCACTAATGATTATTTCACTAGAATTTTGTTCATTTTCAATGTAAACATCTGTTCCTGGAACTTCATCACATGAAAATAGACCAAATAAAAGCACAAATAATAAGTATCTCATAATCAGGTCTCATTTAATTTTTCTCTGAGTAGGGAATTGGCAACTTTTGGGTCTGCTTTTCCTTTGGAAGCTTTCATGAGCTGACCCATGAAAAATCCAATCAGCTGTTTTTCTCCATTTTTATAGCGTTCCACTTCTGAGGGGTTACTTTGAATAACCTCTTCAATGAAACCAGTTATATCTCCTTTATTGGAGACCTGAATTACATTTAATCTTTCAGCAATATCAATTACTGATTCATCTGAATTGAGCATTTCTGGGAATATTTTCTGAGATGCAACAGTGCTTGATATTTTGCCTTCATCAATAAGACTGATGAGATTGCTTATTTTTTTGGCTGAAATAGGAAATTGATCAATTTGCACTCCCTTATCATTTAAATAGGATTTGATGTCACCCATAATCCAATTTGCTACTGACTTATAATTTTGATTAAGAGCTATGATTTCCTCAAAAAACATTGCGATTTCTTTACTATCTGTTAAGTTACTTGCATCGTAAGGTGAAAGTTTATATTCATTAACATATCTGTCGTATAACTCTTTAGGTAATGCAGGCATTTCAGATTTAATCTGAGATACTTGATTTTTATCGATGAATAAAGGTTGTAAATCCGGTTCTGGGAAATATCTGTAATCATTTGCAGCCTCCTTTGATCTCATTCCTATGGTAGCGTTATTCAAGGCATCAAACCCTCGTGTTTCTTGATTTATAATTCCTCCGGATTCAATTACTTCAATTTGACGATTTATTTCAAACTCTATTGCCTTTTGAACGTTTCGAATTGAATTCATATTCTTGACCTCGACCTTTGTTCCAAATTTGGAATCACCTTTCAAACGAACAGAGATATTCGCATCACATCGCATAGAACCCTCCTCCATGTTTCCGTCACATATTTCTAAATATCTCACCAATTTTCTAACCTCAGTGAGATATTGATAGGCCTCTGCTGAGCTCCTCAAATCCGGTTCTGTAACAATTTCGAGTAGGGGAGTTCCTGCTCGGTTTAGGTCAACAAGAGTATCATAAACATCTACATCGTGAATACTCTTTCCAGCATCCTCCTCCATATGAATTCTCGTGATCCCAATTCTCGTCATATCTCCATTTTCACCCTTGATGTCAATGAAACCTTCCGTACATATAGGTGTGGTGTCTTGCGTGATTTGGTATCCTTTAGGAAGATCAGGGTAAAAATAATTTTTACGAGCAAAATACTGATGATCAGCAATCTTGCAATTCATTGCTAAACCAAGTTTTATGGCGTATTCCACGGTTTTTTTATTGACAACAGGTAGTGTTCCTGGATGTCCTAATGTTATGGCACTAATATTCGAATTAGGTGCTGCGCCAAACTCATTAAAGTCAGATGAGTAGGCTTTTGAACTTGTAAGAAGTTGCGCGTGTACCTCTAATCCAATAACGGCCTCATATTTTTCTTTATGATTTTCAGTCATTTCAAATTCGTGCAATTAATTCTTTCATAATTAAAGTCATTTTTGGCTCTTGCTTTGCCGCAACTTCAATGACATCTTGATGACTCACTTTTTGAATTTTTCCTGGTACGCCTAAATCAGTAATTATAGATATGGCAAAACAAGGAATATTCATATGTCGAGCAACGATTACCTCGGGTACAGTTGACATACCAACTGCATCTGCTCCAATATTGAATACATATTTATATTCTGCTGGTGTTTCAAGAGTAGGTCCTGTCAATCCTGCATAACAACCATATGAAACCTTAATGTTATTCTCGTTGGCAATATCAGAAGCTATTTTAATCAGTTTAGGGTCATAAGCCTCACTCATATCTGGAAACCTTGTTCCCAATTCTTCAATATTTTTACCAATTAACGGATTGCCAGGAAATAGATTGATATGGTCATTTTGAATCATGATTTCGCCGATTTCAAAGTTGGGATTTACACCACCAGAGGCATTACTCACAAATAAATTCTCAATACCCATGATTTTCATAACTCTAACGGGGAAAGTCACTTCCTGTAAGGTGTATCCTTCATAATAATGAAAACGACCTTGCATGGCCATTACTTTTTTACCACCTAGTTCACCAAAGATGAGCTTTCCTGAATGTCCTTTTACTGTTGAAACAGGGAAATTAGGAATATTCTCATAGGGAATTTCGTCAACAATATTGATTTCGTTTACAAGACCACCTAGTCCAGTACCCAATATGATTCCAATTGAAGGTCTAATAGATGTTTTGGATTTTATATAATCAGCTGATTCATTAAACTTTTCCAACATAATTTTTAATTAATGATGTAAATTCTTTTTCATTGTGCATTTCAATTGAAATGGGTTGAAAGTAAATTGGTAATTTATTTTTTGATAAATACGTTTCAAATTCCAACATTCTCACCATATCCTTTTCCGTAGTAAGGATAATTGTTTGCTCATCTGCAAAGCTATTAAATTTTTGATGGATATCCTTAATGTCTTCTATGTCATAGCGATGATGATCTGAATATGTAACTTCTTCTATTTCATATGTTTTTTCCAAATGCGATTTGAGACTTTGATTGTTGGCAATACCTGTAACCAGTAAAATTCTTTTGATATCTCCAACTGCTACTCCAAAACAGATGAATTTTTCATAAACGATTGAGCTAAAAAAAATAGGCTTATGATAATTTGACAGTCTTGATTTAATATTTTCTTTTTCTTCATGGCTCAATTCATTAGGACATTTGCTAACAAGAATACAATGGGCTCTTTTTATATTTTTCTTGGGTTCTCTTAGTCTACCAGCAGGAATCAACATATCATCAACAAAAAGCTCATTAAAAGGCGTGGTAACAATTGAAAATTCGGTAATCACCTTTCTATGTTGGAATACATCATCAAACAACATGATTGCACCTGGATTTTGTTTGATCACACTATGGCTAGCATTCAACCGATTCTTTGAAACAATGACCTGGATTTTATTCTTAAACCTTTTTTTATACATGAGAGGTTCATCACCCACTTCATAGCTTTTATGCGATTCCTTTAATTGAACCATACCTCGACTGGTTCTTTTATAACCTCGGCTCAAGACATATACGGTTTCATGATTTTTTAAAAGCCATTCAGTCAAATATATAGTTAATGGAGTTTTACCTGTTCCACCCATGGAAAGGTTTCCTATACCGATACTATTTTTTACTCGATAAGATTTGAGAAAACCAATATCGTATAAAAAATTTCTTATGAAAATAATTAGTGCGTAAGGTCCCGTTAAGGGAAGCAAGAGAAATCTCATGCGATTGTTTCTTTCCTATTGAACGTGATAATCAGAAAATTCTTGTTCATCTGCATAATAATATACACGAACCTGAGCTGTATCATTTAAAAAATCAATCTTTCCAATTTCAAATCTATTTAGAGATAATCCAGTTCTTTTCTCTAGATCTTTTTTCATTTCAACTTCTTTTTCTGGAACAATAAGGTCAATTCGTTCATATATAATGGTCTTTCGCGTTTCATGTTTCATAAGCCATAGAAACTCTAGGATGTATGTAAGAACAACCATAAAGACATTGATTAGTGCCATTTCTGCAATACTGAGCTTGTTTGAAGCCAAGGCATTAACAACACTAAGACCAATGATTAAGAATAGGTAGGTCATTTCCTTTATTTCTATGGCATCGGTCCGATAACGAATGATTCCAAAGATGGCAAATAGCCCTAATCCCATACCGGTATCGATATCAAGTTTTTTTAATCCGAAGCAAAGGAAAAAAGTAATCGTACCAATTAAATAATAGGTAAATAGATAATCTTTTCTCTTGGTTTTTTCGTAGTACAAGTATCGAATCAATATGGTAATAAAAACCATATTAATTGCCAAACGCATCAAGAGAAGATAAAAATCTTCATCGAACCACTGCAGAGTAAATGGCTCCTCTAATTTCTTTTTTAAAATAACGTTAATCAACATAATATCTTCTTTAATTGTATTGTTTTCTTTTTAAAACGATTTGATTTTATTTCTCTATCGGAATAATATTTCAT
>WTIB01000047.1 GCA_011522905.1 Crocinitomicaceae bacterium
AGAGGGCTTTTATATGGATAGAAAACAGTTTTAAGGATAGACTTATCTTACTATAAGTTTTTGAGTGTTTGTATTATTATTTCTATCGGTTAGGTTAATGAAATACATTCCTGCGTTTAGGTTTTGTGTTTGGTAGTTGTTTTGAAGCTCTACGTTTGCATTTTCAACAACCTGTCCATTTGCGTTTACTACAGTAAGCATTGTGATCTCATTGTTATCCCAAGTAATGTTAGCGTAATCACTTGTTGGGTTAGGATACACATTGATGTTCATAGACTCAAGGTTTTCAATGTTTGCAGTGTTTATGTTTTGTACTGTCTCCCAAACAATCACTTCACAACCGTTATCATCAATTACAGTTACCTGATAAAATCCTGCAGTCACTCCGTAAAGGTCTTCAGTAACATCTCCAGTATTCCAAGTGTAAGAGTAAGGAGCAGTACCACCAGCAACAGTTAAGTCAATGTCACCATCAGTAGTTGTTGTAGGCTGAATAACATCCATAGTTGCTGTTAAAGGCTGTGCTTCCATTACGTTAAAGCTTCCCCAAACGCTACATCCGTTTCCATCAGTAATTTTCAATCTGTAAGTACCTGCAGTTAATCCAGAGATGTCTTCAGTCATCATTCCGTTATCCCACTCGAAGATATAGTTAGGAGTTCCCTCAAGAACAGTAACATCAATTGCTCCGTTCGCAGATCCGTTACAAGTAACATGTTGAATATCTCCAACAAAAACTGTAGGTGTAACATCAGCGATTGTAATCGTAGTGTCTTTAGAACAACCCATTGCGTCAGTAACAGTTAGTGTGTAATCTCCACCCGCAAGGTTTGCAAGGCTTAAATCTGTAGCGCCATTAGACCAAACAGTAGTGAAAGGAGCATTTCCTCCAACAATATCAACGTCGATTTGTCCACTGTTTGCCGTACATGCAGTGAAAGAAGTTGCGTTGATGAACATTTTGTTAAAGTCTTTAGCCATTGTTACAGCAGCAGCAGCATTCAATCTTCCCTCTCCAATTAATCCAGCATAAGCAGGGTTTAAATCGTCGATGAAAACAGAAGTGTTCTTTAAGATGTATTCGATTTCAACGTTTGTAAGACAAGGGTTAGCAGCAATCATTAGTCCAACAGTTCCCGCAACAATAGGAGAAGCGTAAGAAGTTCCAGAACCTGTCAAGTACCATCCTGGAGCAGCAGTGATAGGCACGTGGTATCCTGGAGCGCTTAAGTCTACAGAAGCATTGTGCTGGTGTGTTGTGCTTGGGTTTCCAATAGTTCTTTCGTGGTTGTCACTTGCTCCAATACTTGTTACAGCAAATACATTGTCAAAAGCAGCAGGATAAACCAAGTTCTCAGGACCATTACAAGTTGTTCCGTTTCCTGCAGAAGCAACGATGAATGTTCCGTTGTTGTATACCTCATTAATCGCATCTTGAAGGTACTGATTGAAATCACATCCAGAAGTCCAGCTAAGGTTTACCACTTTAGCTCCTGCGTAAGAAGCATCAAGAACTTCATTGTAGTTCATTCTGTAAAGAGCCAAAGAGCTGTTGTATCCAATAGCACTTTTCCCTATTGTATTATCTGTTGCTCCAGCAGCTAAAGTAGCAACTGCAGTTCCGTGACCCTGTGAAGCAGTGTTTGTTGCATCATAGTGAACAACTTTTCCGACAAGCTCTTCGTGATTAATCCAATAGTTCTGATCAGAAATAGCAATAACAACACTAGAGTCTCCTTTAGTGATGTTCCACGCATTCTCAGCTCCAATTAAATCAAGAGCCCAAGGGTTTGAAACAGATAAAGTATAATCGTCTGGAGTCTCAAGTGTTTCATATACTGGAGCATATTCTACTTTTGAAACTGCGCTTACTTCATTTGACAATGTAGCATATAAGTCTACAACATCACAATCGCAGCTTACCTCATAAACCTTCATTAAAGAAGCCGTCCTTGAAGAAGGAAGAGCCCTCTGAACTGATGTAATGTTTAAAGAAGAAATCGCTGTGTTAAAAGAAGCATCATTTGAAACAAGAACGCCTGAAGCATTCTCTACAGGAACATTATTAGTGTTCTCTATTGTTAACCATACTTTAGAATCTTGTTGTGAAAAAGAAAGCAGAGACGCCATTGAAAATAAACCCGCTACTGCTGTTGTTTTGATTGTGTTTGTAAAAGTTTTCATATCCGTGTGTTTTGTTGTTTGTTTGTTTTCTTGACACAAATCTGCACCTATATATATGTACACGAAAGAAAAACACAACAACAGAATGAAAAATACACAAGCATACGAAACAAC
>WTIB01000174.1 GCA_011522905.1 Crocinitomicaceae bacterium
ATGGTCAGATGGGCTTATTAAATAAAGATATGAAATTGCTTATTCCATGTATGTATGAAGGTATAAATATATATTCGGATAGTACATTTATAACCATAAACAAAGATGAGCTTCGTCAGCTTCGTAATGCAAATGGGAAAATAATTAATGATTCATTATTTCAAGAAATTCATCCTTTGGTTAATGGATTTGCCATTTGTATAAAAGACAATCGTATTGGTTACCTCAATCATAAGGGCGTTCAAATTATAGGTAACATGTATGAAGCTTTTATTGATTACGACATATTGGGTAATTTCAATAACGGAAGAGCAGTAGTTTCAAAAGGTAAAAAGTTTGGAATTATTGATACTACTGGACAAATTGTTTTAAAACCTTCTCATGATTTCATTAAATCCTTAGGTAGATATTATGGTATTCAGAAAAAAGATAAATGGACATTAATAAATTCTTCCTTTGAGACAATTTCTGATAATGATTTTGAAAGTATAAATATGCTGAGGAATAAATCGCTTTTAATTGAAAATGATGGAAGATATGGAGTAATGGATCAGGAATTGAACGTTATTATTGAATGTTTGTATGCTTCAATATCGGAAATAGATGATTTTTTAATCATAAGTGGAGAAGAGGGTGATGCGCTTTTTGATTATTCTGGGTCAGAAATTATTCCATTTGGTAATTGGTCTTTTTACAATGCAGATCAAAATCATTTGGTTGTAGTAAATGCTGAAACAGGAGTCATTTATAAGTATATTGAAAAAGAGGGACTTCGTGTTATAAACAGACCATGAAGAAAATATCAGAACATACCATTATTGGAATAGCCGCATGTGCAGCGGTGTATTTATCTGTTTTTATCTATTTGCAGGTTTCTTATTTTGGTGGATTCGGTAAGAAAACACAATTCAATACCTACTCAAAGATTGAAAATGACGAGATAAGATTGACGGCTGATAATATTGATGCAGGAGATTTTATGGGAGGTGATATTTCTAATATTTCTAGAGATAGGAATGATTCAAGAGTAGGTTCCTCAGAAGACTGGGCTGAAAATGAATATGAAGGAAATCCCGAGGATATCGCCAAGGATGTTGAGCAACAATTCATTGATGAAACTGGCGGGGATGAAAAGAGAGAAGAGATGATGAAAGAGCATCAAGCAAGATTGGAGGAGCTCAAACGAAACCAGAGCCAGACTAATCAAAAAGTAAATAGTGAATCTGAAAATAAATTTTCTGGAGAGGTGATGGTGGAGTGGGAGCTAAAAGGTCGAACGGCTTATAAAAATGACAATTGGTATGTTAGAAATCCAGGATATACTTGTGGTTACAATTCCAGGGGAACTGTTCAGATTCGAATCAAAGTAAATAAGAATGGCAATGTTATAGACGCGCAAATTGAGAGCTCATCTCCTTCAGGTATATCCTCATGCATGAAGTCCAAAGCACTTGAGTATGCTCGTAAATCTCGTTTTAATTATAAGGCATCTGCAAATTCGGTTCAAACAGGTTATATCAGCTATAAATTCATCTCTCAATAAAGATTAAATACTAATCAAATAAATTGCTTAGTTATTGATTAATTGTCTATATTTGAATAAATAATAGCGATGCTTGTAGGAAATAACTTAAAACTTTTACGCAAACATTTTGGAAAATCTCAAGATGAGGTCTCAAAAAGTCTTGGTCTGAATCGGTCGACTTACAGTGGTTATGAAAATGCTGTAGCCCAGCCTAGTCTTGAAATTATTACTCTGATTTCTGAATTTTATAGTATTTCTGTTGATTCCATTTTAAAAAATGATTTTTCAACATTTAATACAAGCCAATGGACAAGAATCACAAATGGTTGGAAATCTTCCGCAACAGGTTCAAAATTGAGGGTTCTTGCCGCTCAGGTATCTGAAAATAATGAAGAACTTATTGAAATGATTCCTGTAAAAGCCAAGGCTGGCTATGCATTGGGTTATTCTGATCCTGAATTCATTAAAGAATTACCGACCATACGATTGCCATTTTTATCGAAAAATAGAAAGTACCGAACCTTCCCTATATCCGGAGATTCTATGCCACCGGTTTCAGATGGTTCTTTTGTAGTTGGTGAATTTGTCCAAGATTGGACCTCGATTAAATCAGATACACCATGTATTTTTGTAACCAAGGATGAAGGTATTGTTTTTAAAATCATAGAAAATCAAATTTCTGAAGACAAAAAGATTTTACTTTCATCTACAAACCCTCTATATGAGACCTACGCTGTAGACCTTAAGGATATATTAGAAATTTGGGTATTCA
>WTIB01000283.1 GCA_011522905.1 Crocinitomicaceae bacterium
GGCCTATGAAAAGGATTCTTCATTTTGGAAAAATGAACGAGCTGATCAGCTAAGCGATGAAGAAATTGCATTTATTATTCGTCAGGATAGTATCAGAGATTATATCAGCCGAAAGGAATATCTTGATAGTGTTGATCAAGTGTTTAATAAGGTAACGGCTCTTAAGGTTTTATGGTGGGGAGTTGACCACAGAAATAGAAGTAAAAGAATGCAGTGGACAATAGGCAGTTTGGCAACAACATTACGTCCAGTTTATATTGCAGGTCCTCGCTTATCACCTAATTTTGATTTATTTAAGAAATGGGAAGATGAGAGAACATTGGACTCTTACACACAAATATCGTACGGAATATTAAATAATGACATTAAAGGGGACACCTGGTGGAAATATAAATTTGACCCTTTTCATCAGGGTAAAATCAGAATGTCCTTGAATCATGATTTTGATGTGATTAGAGGTTATGATGCCATTACTCAAATTTATAAGCGGGAAAACTTTATTGAGGCAACTAGTATGAATACCTCTTTAGAATATGAGCTTTTTAATGGTTTATATGTTGATGTTGGAGGTCAATTTACGGAAAGACGAAGTTTAGATGGATACGAGTTTTTGGATTTTGCCGATGAAGTCTTGCCTAATAATGAACCCTCTGATTTTGAAACGTATCAGGCATTTATAGGAGACTTTACCCTTAGCTATACCCCAAGGCAAAAATATATGAGAGAACCTTACAGGAAAATTGTATTAGGTTCAGCTTGGCCTACCTTTAATTTTTATTATGAAAGAGGAATTCCTAATTTCTTAGGTAGCGACATTGACCACGAATATATTCAGTTGAGTATCAATCAAACTTTTAAGATAGGAACCATTGGGACGTCAAGTTATCGGGTTTCAGGAGGGTTATTTACAGGAACCAACAATTTAAGAGATCCTGATTTTAAATTTCAAAGGAGAAGTGATCCACTTTGGTTTTCAAATCCATTGTATTCTTTTCAAGGTTTGGATACATTATTGCGTACAGACGACATGTCTTTGGAGGCACATTTTGTTCATCACGACAATGGTGCAATTATCAACAAGATTCCTTTTATGAAAAGTACGAGGATTGGACTTGTGTTAGGAGGTGGAGCACTATATGTAAAAGAACACGATTGGCTCCATTATGAAATGTTAGCTGGATTAGAACGAAATTTTAAGCTGTCAAGAAGAAGGTTGAGAGTCGGTCTTTATGGAGTGGTATCAGCCGGAAATAAAAGCCCAATAAGAATTGATTATAAGATTTCTTTTGCCATTTTGGATGACAGAAGTATGAAGTGGAATTTTTAGCTCTTTTCTTTTGGAAAATATTTTTTATTACGAAGTAAAATCATTCCTACTCCACAGGTGATACATGCATCAGCAAAATTCCAAATCGCTGGAAATACCTGATTTTCTCCGACCCATGGCATCCATGAGGGCCATCGAACATTAAACTGGAACATATCTACAACATTTCCTAATAGAAAGCCTGTATGACGGATTTCATGAGTACTCGTGTATGTAGTTCCATGAAGCCCCATATGTGTGCAAGTCACAAAATTGTTTGAGCCTTCCATTTGATTGTAAAAATTACATGGATCAAATGTGAATATGTAATCATAAAATGCGGAGTCAATGAGGTTTCCGGCGGCACCACTAAATATGAGACTTATGGCTATTAAATATTCAGTGGCTACTCCTTTTTTATATTCTGTCCACATGTAATATCCTATTCCAGAAATCGCAATTATCCTAAAAATACTTAATGCCAATTTATGCCACATTGATGATCCGAATGTAGTTCCAAAGGCCATTCCAGGATTTTCAATATAATGCAGCTGAAACCACTCACCCAATAATGGAGTGGGTATTTCACCCTGAATAAAACTTGTCTTAATCCAAATCTTAATGAGTTGATCAATAAGAAGGAGACAGAAAATGGTTATGAGTATAGTGTATAGTTGTTTTTTCACCTATTTATTTTGAGCATTTTTTGCTGCAATACTCATTGTTGCATGCGGAACAAGCTTTAAACGCTCTTTTGCAATTAAATTACCCGTTGCCCTACATATTCCATAGGTTTTGTTTTCAATGCGAATTAAGGCTGCTTGAAGGTTTTTTATAAATTTTTCTTGTCGTGCTGCCAATTGTGCAAGCTCCTCTCTTGATAAGGTTTCAGAACCATCCTCCATCATGTTGAATGTTCTTCCGGTATCATTAGTTCCATGATCGTCATTGTGTGAAAGCGAGCCAATTAGAAGGCTGTAAT
>WTIB01000209.1:0-1259 GCA_011522905.1 Crocinitomicaceae bacterium
GTAAAGGATAAACGAAAATGATGAATATTTGTTTAATAGAGGACGAGGAGAATATTGTTGAACTTATTCGATTAAATCTTGAATTAGAGGGTTTTACGGTGCGTTCTTTCCAAAATGGAATGAGGGCAAAAGAGATGATTAACGAGGTGATTCAGCACGATCTGATAATACTTGATGTAATGCTTCCTGAATATAGTGGTTTTGACTTGTGTAAAGATATCAGGGCTTTAAGTGATACGCCCATACTTTTTTTATCAGCAAAAGGTATTGCAACAGACCGAATTCACGGGTTAAAACTTGGAGCAAACGATTATCTAGCAAAGCCCTTTGATCTCGAGGAGCTGATTTTGCGAATCCGAAACTTAGTCTCTACAAAAACAGATCAGAAAATTAAGAGTATTCAAATTGGTGAGGTAAAAGTTAATTTTTCATCTTATGAGGCTCACAATAATAATGGTGAAATAATACATGTTTTTTCGAAAAGAGAGATAGAATTATTGGAGCTCTTTAATGAGAATGAAGGAAAGGTTGTTTCTCGCGATCTTATTTTAGATAAGCTATGGGGAAAAGATAATTTCCCAACCTCCCGAACGATTGACAATTATATACTTACATTTAGAAAGATTTTTGAAAACGACCCTAAAAATCCAATTTTTTTCCACTCTGTAAGAGGAGTGGGTTATAGATTCACAAACTAGTGATATGAAATTTATTCTTATTTCTTTATTTATCTTTTTGACTTCATTTCTTTATGCTCAAGTCAACGGTCTCGTTCAAGGTAACGATGGTAAAAAAGTAGAACCTTTATTTGGAGTCAAAGTTAAGCTTCTTCAAAGTGGAAAAGGAACAATTACTGATGAAGAAGGTGTGTTTGATTTAATTCTTCCAAAAACCCTTCCTGACACGCTTGTATTCTTTGCTAGGGGATATATTTCGGATACCGTAATTGTAACTAAAGAGGATCGATTTTTGGCACTCAATGTGGTCTTATATTCTGACCAATTGTTGCCTGAGGTAATTGTTGAATACAGAAAAAAATCGTATTCAATTTCACGTTTAAAAGTTCTCCATGTAGAAGAGCTCACTTCAAGTGAATTGAAAAAGGCTGCTTGCTGTAACTTGGGTGAGTCCTTTGAAACGAATGCCTCAGTTGATGTGAATATGACCGATGCCGTTTCTGGGGCAAAAAAAATACAAATGATGGGTCTCGAGGGAGTTTACACGCAGATTCAGCTTGAAAACATCCCATTTCTACGTGG
>WTIB01000209.1:1359-2907 GCA_011522905.1 Crocinitomicaceae bacterium
TTCGGGTACATTAGCTCCCAATGGGGACAGCTCGATGAAAATTCGGATAGCTTTATGGATATCCCACTTGGTTCTTATGCCTCATTTTTGGCTCGATTTGATTTTGAGGGAGAAAAAATGGAGGCCAAATTGGGAATGAATGTTCACTTTGATTCCAAACTTGGTGGTCAAATCGGATATGTAGAGAATCCGGGTATCGTATCCTGGAATTCCAATTGGACGACGGACCCTACAAAATTTGGAGTTCAAATCAACAGCGATCATTTTGATGTATTTACCAAGACAGGATTTTTTGGAAAAACACCTTCGCAATCATTGGGAATCATTACCAATTGGAAGTATCAACGAATTGATGGAAACTTCGGTAATCGTTTCTTTGGTGCAGAAGAAAAGCGGGCTTACATCAATATAATTTATGATGACATTATCAAAACATCAGATCACAAAATCAAAACGGGAGTAAGCTACACATATGCCGACATTTCTCAAGCGGCAAGTGATATATACTCACCTGATCTTGATGCTAATTATCGTATTGAGAACATCCCAGGTGCATTTTTTGAGTATACTTTTACTGGGCCAAGATTGACCTCGGTTCTAGGAGCACGATATGATTATCATTTACTTTTTGGTCAGCAGTTCATTCCAAGGGCTCATTTAAAATACAAAGTTACAGAGCGTACTGATTTCAGATTGACCACCGGAAAGGGCTGGCGAGTTCCTAATTATATTATGGACAATATTTCTTTATTGGCAAATTCATTTGAATGGATTTCACCAAATGAAATCAGACCTGAAATCTCATGGAATATTGGCGGGTCTATATATCAAGAATTTGAAATGAAAAATAGCCCAATGACATTGACCATTGATTTTTATCGTACTTGGTTTGAAAACCAATTGGTAGTAGATAGAGAAAATGATCAGGTCAAGTTTAGTAATCTGGAAGATCAGTCTTTTTCCAATAGTTTACAGGCAGAATTGTCGATTGAACCATTGAAGAATTTTGTCATTAGAGGTGCTTATAAATATTTGGATGTTCGTTCTCTTTTTGGCGAAAGTATACAGGCTAAGGTGATGATTCCAAAGCATCGCGGATTTTTGAATTTGGCCTACACCACAAGAAATAAGCGTTGGGATTATGACATGACCTTATCTATTTTTGGTAAAGCTCGATTGGCAGCAACTGCACAATCAACAAGAGAATATAGCGATGTTTTTCCTCGCTTGAATGCACAAATCACTTATAAGTTGAAAAGATTAGATCTATACTTGGGTGGGGAAAATCTCACCAATTACACACAAGAAAATCCTATTGTAGAGCCAGAAAATCCATTTGGTCCAAATTTTGATGCCACAAGGGCATGGGGGCCGATTATCGGATATAATGTGTATTTTGGATTGCGGTTTTCAATTAAAAATCAGGAAAAAGATGAAGATTAAATTAAAGCTTTCGACCATATTCTTTCCAGTTGTATTATTCTTTTGTACAGCTCATTTAAGTGCACAAAAATCTCAGACCGTAACTTTCCAGACTTCGGCACAATG
>WTIB01000209.1:3007-5186 GCA_011522905.1 Crocinitomicaceae bacterium
TTGTCTTTCTTGTGAAATGGTTATCTTCGCCACGACCATTTAATTCTACTGATGAGTGATCCAATTAAACACGAATGTGGTATAGCTCTTTTGAGGCTTAAAAAGCCCATTGAGTATTTTATCGAAAAGTATGGCACAGCTTTTTATGGGGTAAATAAGCTCCATTTATTGATGGAAAAGCAGCACAATCGTGGTCAAGACGGCGCAGGGGTGGCCAATATTAAATTAGATATGAATCCAGGTGAGCGATATATCTCAAGGATTCGTTCGGTCAACAAAACACCTATCAAAGATATTTTTGAGCAAATAAATTCGCGTTTCCAGGATATTTATGAAAAAACACCTGAAAAGATCAAGGATGTTGAGCATCTAAAAAAGTCTGCTGGATTTACGGGTGAATTATTTTTAGGACACCTGCGATATGGTACTTTTGGTAAAAATTCCAAAGAAAGCTGTCATCCTTTTTTAAGACAAAACAATTGGATCACCAGAAACCTAGTGGTTGCAGGTAATTTCAATCTGACCAATGTAGACGAACTTTTTGATGTCTTACTCAAGGTTGGGCAGCATCCCAAAGAGATGTCTGATACTGTGACGGTTCTGGAAAAAATCGGACATTTTTTAGATGTAGAGAATGATGAGTTGTATCGTCAATTCAAAAAAGATAATATTTCAAACCAAGAGGTTTACGAAAAGATAGCGAAGCATATTGAGATTGAAAAAATCCTCAAAAAAGCAAGTGAAGATTGGGATGGTGGATATGCCATGGCTGGATTGCTTGGGCATGGAGATGCGTTTGTTTTAAGAGATCCCGCAGGAGTTCGTCCCGCTTTTTGGTATGAAGATGATGAAATTTGTGTTGTGGCTTCAGAACGACCTGCCATTCAAACTGCTTTCAATCTTCAGGTTGAGGATGTGAACGAATTGAATCCAGGACATGCTTTGATTGTGAAAAAAGATGGTAGTGTAAGAGAACACTTAATCAACGAGCCAACTAAGGTGAGTAAGTGCTCCTTTGAGAGAATTTATTTTTCTAGGGGTTCGGACAAAGACATTTACAATGAGCGCAAAGAATTGGGGCGTTTGATTGTTGAGCCAGTTTTGGAAACTGTTGATCATGATTTGGACAATACGGTCTTTTCTTTTATTCCAAATACCGCTGAGATTTCTTTTTACGGAATGGTCAAGGGTCTGGAATCTTATTTGAATGTTCAAAAAATAGAAGAGGTACAGAAGCTCGGCTCTAATGCAAGTAAAGAAGACCTTGAAAAAATCATCAACCGACGTGCTCGTATAGAAAAAATTGCCATCAAAGACGCGAAGCTCAGAACCTTCATTACGCAGGATGATTCTCGTAATGATTTGGTTTCTCACGTTTATGATATTACTTATGGAGGGATTCGTGCCCACGAGGACAATCTGGTAGTAATAGATGACAGTATTGTTCGTGGGACGACTTTGCGGCAAAGCATTTTTAAGATATTGGATCGAATGAATCCTAAGAAAATTGTAGTGGTTTCATCAGCGCCACAAATTCGTTATCCGGATTGTTACGGAATTGACATGGCGAAGCTCGGCGATTTCATTGCCTTTAACGCTGCGATATCACTCTTGAGAGAACAGGGCAAAGAGTCAATCATTGATGAGGTATATCAATTGTGTTTGTCACAAGTTGACAAGCCAAAAGAAGAGGTCATCAATCACGTGAAAAAGATTTACGATCCATTTACACCTCAGGAAATTTCTAAAAGAATTGCTGAATTGTTGACCCCTGAAGATATGAAAGCGCCGGTAGACATTGTATATCAGTCTATCGAGAATCTGCATCAGGCTTGTCCGAACAACAAAGGCGATTGGTATTTTACAGGAAACTATCCGACACCGGGAGGAAACAAAGTAGTCAATAAGGCCTTTATCAACTGGAAGGAAAATCGCAACGAGCGGGCTTACTAGTTATTCGTAAGAAATGGATGACTTACAATTTTGTCCGTGGCGCCAGATTGATTATTGATAAAACCCTCAATTTTTTGTTTGAGCTCTAATTTGTTGTCAAGAGCATTAAGTTTTTCAGATAGATCTTCTGCATTTTCAATAACAAATCCAATCCCTGCATCAATGAAACTTTGTGCTTCTGGAAACTTCTGATGCCGAGGTCCAAAAAACACAGGCAGTCCATAGA
>WTIB01000209.1:5286-8948 GCA_011522905.1 Crocinitomicaceae bacterium
GTCGAGCTGTTTTTATGTTGGATTACCTTATCGTAACGCGTGTCTCCCGAAATCTCAACTTGATTCACTCCAATCGATTCAAGCAGCTCTTTCGTAGTTTCATTTTGCACAAAAAAATGGTCCATACTTTTGAGAACATTTGCAAAAAAGCCTCCATACCATTTAAAGTAAATTTGGCTGTCTCTGAGTAATGTCGATATCGAAATGGTTTTTATCTCTTGTTTCTTACATCCCAAAATAAAATTTGGCCAAAATTCATATTTAACGAATACGGCTAATGCAGGCTTTACCTTATTCAAAAATAGTCTGACATTTCCTTTCGTATCGAATGGGAGGTACATGGCAAGATCGACGGAATGGTCTCTTTTCTGGTAATGATTCATGCCGGAGGGTGAGAAAAAAGTCACCAGAAGAAAACTTTCAGGATGACGTTTTTTTAGCTCATTCATTACAGGAAGTCCTTGATCAAATTCGCCCAGAGAAGCACAATGGAACCAGATCACATTTGTGTTTTCAGGGATATCGTACAATGCATTTGTCCAGTTTTTTCGCCCATCTATACCCTCCTTTATTTTTGCATTAAAAAGAGAGGCAATTCTTAAAAACAGAATAAATAAATGGATGCCTATTTGATAGAGAAAATTCATCAATTAAAATAAAAGTCCTTAGGTTGTCTTTTGTAAATAGGAATCACCCAACCCAATTTAAAACCTATCTGAACATCGAGACGAAGCTCAGTTGAAACGGGAACATCCGGCTCGTCGAAATTGATCGTTCTTCGATTTTTTGTAAAACCCTCTTGTGCATATACCCCCCCATAAAAGTGATAACCACCATCATTGAGCATAAAGTTATACCCTACAAATTGATGAATATTAACACCAGTTGTAAGACGATCATAACCTTTCTTGTAATCCAGCTCGATTTGAGGAATGACTTGCTCATTCGTTTCAATTTTCATTCGGTGTAATAGATATCCCACACCTGTATGAACGAAAATACCAGAGTTTTTATTTGAACCAAGAACAGGGAAGATTTTACCTATGCACGCATTGATATTAAATCCCCGCGGAAAAACCAATACAGCGGCAATGTCTCCATTGACATCCGTGATGTTGCCATAGGAGTCTATCAAGTGATCAAACAAACCTGTTAGTCGAATATCATTTCCAAAATGAAAAGAGGACTGAAGCCCGTAAAACCAATTTTTAGAGCTCTTAAAACCGGTCATTACACCGATGTGATTCATGAATCCATAACGCTCTGCCAAATCAGCTTGAGGCCAATTCCCACCATACTCAGCTCCTATCCAAACTCTAGACATTACAGAGTCCTTTTTATTCCACTGGGAAAAGGACAGGATAGGAATCATCAAAAAACACACTAAAAGAGTCCTCATAGAGAACAAATTTAAGACCATTTTTTGATTTTAGGTAGCGATGATACAATACCTTGGAATTCAGCTTTTATTTTTGATTTCTGACCCGTTTTTAATTCGAGAATATCTTTCATATTTGTTATATTTGCACGCAACTTAAAAGAAGGAATGAAAAAAATTCAAATGGTTGATTTGGTAAGTCAACTAGAAAAAATCAAACCATCTATTGATAAGGTAATAAATGAGGTGTTGTCAACCGCTCAGTTTATTA
This sequence comes from Crocinitomicaceae bacterium, assembly GCA_011522905.1. GTDB lineage: Bacteria > Bacteroidota > Bacteroidia > Flavobacteriales_D > Crocinitomicaceae > UBA952. The sequence goes on from WTIB01000209.1 coordinate 6,936, forward strand.
ACGGCCCGGAGGTAAAAGCTTTTCAATCTGAACTTCAAGAGTATTTGGGAGTAAAGCATGTTATACCATGTGCAAATGGTACAGATGCCTTGCAAATTGCCTTAATGTCATTAGGGTTGAAGCCAGGAGATGAGGTCATTACTCCTTCTTTTACCTACATCGCTACTACTGAGGTTATCGCGCTACTTGGGCTTAAGCCGGTATTTGTGGAGGTGGATCGAGATACATTTTGTATTGACCCTGAAGGAATCAAGAATGCGATTACCGATAAAACCAAAGCAATTGTCCCAGTTCACCTATATGGACAGGCTTGTAACATGAATGAAATCATGTCTATTGCCAAAGAAAACAATTTATTTGTAGTAGAGGATAATGCGCAAGCGATTGGATCTGAATACAAAATGTCAAGTGGTGAAACGGTTAAAACAGGAACCATTGGTGATATTGGATGTACTTCATTTTTCCCTTCGAAAAATTTAGGGTGTTTCGGTGATGGTGGTGCCATTTGCACAAATAATGATGAGCTTGCTGGTAAAATAAGAATGATTGCCAATCATGGACAGAGCAAAAGGTATCATCATGATATGGTGGGATGTAATTCACGCTTGGATAATCTGCAGGCCGGAATATTACGAATCAAACTTCGAGAATTGGATTCATATCTCAATAAAAGAAGAGAAGCGGCATCATACTATGATGAAGCATTTGCTTCAATTCCTGAAATTAAAGTACCTTACCGATCTGATCAATCGCGACATGTTTTTCATCAGTATACATTGACATTAGAAGGAATTGATAGAGATGCGCTCCATCAGTTTTTGGCAGAGAAAGACATTCCATCTATGATTTATTATCCCATCCCAGCGCACAGACAGAAGATGTTTGCATCTTTTGGTGCCGAAAAATCAGATTTACCAGTAACTGATTGGTTAACAGAAAGAGTCATCTCTTTACCTATGCACACAGAATTAGAGGAGGAACAATTAAATCACATTACAACTTCTGTTTTGGAATTTGTAAAAAAGAACTAAAATGAAAAAAATTGCCGTTGTTGGAACAGGTTATGTTGGGTTGGTTACCGGTACATGTTTTGCTGAAACAGGGAATCATGTTACCTGTATCGATATAGACGAGGCAAAAGTCAATCAAATGAAGGGAGGGAATTTGCCAATATACGAACCTAACCTTGACACCTATTTTGAGCGTAATATTGCGGCGGGCCGATTGAGTTTTACAACTTCATTAGAGGAAGGAATTAAAGATGCAGAAATCATCTTTTTGGCATTACCAACACCACCAGGCGAAGATGGCTCTGCTGATCTATCATACATTTTAGGTGTTGCGGATCAATTGGGTAAGCTAATTCAAGAATTCAAGGTAATTGTTGATAAAAGTACTGTACCTGTCGGGACAGCGGAAAAAGTTGAAGCCGTAATCAAGAAAAATACAACTCAGGAATTTGCGGTGGTTTCCAATCCAGAATTTTTGAGGGAAGGATTTGCAGTTTCAGATTTTATGAAACCGGACAGGGTAGTCCTGGGCACAAGAAACCAGAGAGCTAAGCAGATTATGGAAAAGCTATATAAACCTTTCGTTAGGCAGGGAAATCCTATTTATTTTATGGATGAAAAATCAGCGGAATTAACAAAGTATGCGGCGAATTCATTTCTGGCAACAAAAATTACATTCATGAATGAGGTTGCCAATTTTTGTGAGCTTGTTGGTGCTGATATCGATAAGGTCAGAGTTGGTATAGGTTCTGATACAAGAATAGGAAAACGATTTTTATTTCCGGGAATTGGTTATGGAGGCTCATGTTTCCCAAAAGATGTTCAGGCCTTGGTTAAATCAGGTAATGATGTTGGATATAACTTTGAAATTTTAAATTCAGTTATCAATATCAACCAAAATCAGAAGACCATTTTATTTCCCAAAATCAAAAATTATTTCAAAGGATCCCTAGAAGGTAAACGCATTGCAGTTTGGGGATTAGCTTTCAAGCCAGATACGGAT
>WTIB01000130.1:0-6184 GCA_011522905.1 Crocinitomicaceae bacterium
TCAAGATGTTGTTCAAAATTGTTTGAAACATATAAGGAGTCCTCAATCAATTCAGGATCTATTTCAATAAGTTCATTGTTTTCTATAAAGGAAAAATTCATTGCCGCAGCCACCAAAAAATTGGTTTTCTTGGTACGTGCACTTAAGGATGCTTCCTGTTTTCCGGACATTTCTGTATCTCTCTCCCAGAAAAACTCATCATAGTTACTGTCTTCGTTGTGAATGTTGTTATCCAAAAAGACCTTGTACTTAAAGTTTCCTGAAAAATTAATAGGGGTGACGCTGTATTCAATTGCGGCTAATTCTTCCTGATCCATTGAGCAAAATCGCTTCGACTCAATTTCAATTTCTTTATCATCTTGAAGCATTAACCTGCACTTTCTGTATAGCACTCCAGTTTTTAAATTTAACTCTCGGTAGAAAGATTTTACCTCACATTTTGCTAGATCTATTTCTTGGTTAGCATATTCAAGATGAATACCAGACCAATGGCATGAATTCAATACTTTGGCGAAGTACTCCGGATAACCATTTTTCCACCATCCAACTCTAGTTTTATCAGGATAATATACCCCGCCGACATAGCTGCCTTGTAAAGTATCACCAGAATATTTCTCTTCGAAATTCGCTCGCTGACCAAAGCTTCCGTTTCCAATAGAAAAGATGCTCTCAGCCTCCCTTTGAATATTTGGATCAAATCTATTTTGAATGATTTTCCAATCGTTTATTTCGAATAGATTTCTCATGCGAATTGGAATGTTTCAAGGGTTTCTAAATAGGCATCAGCCAAGTCCTTGATATGGTGATTTCCAACCGCAATAACCATAAATCCTCCTTTTTTTGCAGCTTCAACACCACTTGCAGCGTCCTCAAATACAATACATTCCTTGGGATTAAGCTTTGCTAATTCTGCTCCTTTAAGGAATACCTCAGGATGTGGCTTTGGGCTTTTTAAATCATTTCCATCAACAATGAAATCAAAAGCATCTAATAAACCTACTTTATCCAATATCAATCGCGCATTTTTGCTTGATGAACCAATGATGCAAAAAAGACCAAGCTTCTTCGCTTTTTGTATGGTGGAAACCACCCCAGGCAATATATCATTAGCTGACAAGCCTTCAATTGATTTCATGTAAAAGCTGTTTTTTAATGCCAGGTATTCCTCAAATTTTGATTCTTCAATGGTCATATTCCCTTTTTTAAGAATTAACTCAAGTGATTTACTTCTACTGACACCCTTTAGATTTTCATTAAAATCTAAATCGTAATCTACACCCAGCGTTTCAGCAATTTTTTTCCAAGAATCGTAATGATTTTTCTCTGTATTGACGATTACACCGTCCAAATCAAATATCAAGCCTTTCACATCCATCTTACCCACCAATTACTTCATCTACGTCTTTTACTCTCGTTACCAGAAATGCAGCTATAAAAAAGCTGATTCCACTTACAATAATAGCGTAAATGGCATGACCATTAAAAATATGCTTGACCATTGGACCACCAAATAGGGCATAGGTAATTTGAGGGATGACAATGAAAAAGTTAAATATCCCCATGTATATACCCATTTTGGCAGGCGGAATTGACCCAGCGAGAATCGCATAAGGCATGGCCAAAATACTCGCCCATGCAATACCAACTCCAACCATCGATAATATGAGCCAGTATTCATTTGGTACAAGGTAAATCGACAAAAATCCGATACCGCCAATAATCAGTGAAAGTGAATGTGTTTTTTTTCTTCCTATTTTTTTGGCAATTGCAGGAAGTGAAAAGGCAAAAAATGCAGAAACTAAATTATAAACGCCAAACAAAATCCCTACCCAATCACCAGCCTCATTATACATAGCACTTGAGGAGTCATTTGGGTCTAATTCATAAACATATTGAGCTATAGCTGGCGTAAAAAAGACCCACATACCAAATAGTGCAAACCAACTAAAAAATTGGACCCAGCTGAGCTGTTTCATGGTATCGGGCATTGATTTAAAATCTTTAAAGATGGTCATTATTCCACCTTTATCTTCATCAGTGGCTTCATTTTCATCTTGAAATTGTGACAATTCCTCTGGGGAATATTCTCTTGTAGTGGTCACTGTAACCAAAATAGAACCTACCAGAACAATTGCTCCTATCACAAAGGATACAATAAGATTATCTGGAATTTGCCCATTCCCTCCAGAATTTGAAACTCCAAACCAATTTGTAACTACATACGGCAACCATGATCCCACGACAGCACCTATACCAATTAATGCGGTCTGAATACTGAATCCAAGTGTTCTTTGGTCAGACCTGAGATTATCACCAACTAAGGCCCTAAAAGGTTCCATAGCAATATTGAAGGAGGCATCCATAATCATGAGCATTCCAGCACCAACAAAAAGGGCAGGGGCAATAGCTGTAAAGATTCCGGCATTCGGCATCAATACAAGTCCTACTGAGGCAGTGATAGCACCCACAAGAAAGTAGGGTTTTCTACGGCCTAGGCGACCCCAGGTTCGGTCACTATAATATCCCACAATTGGTTGAACAATTAAACCCATCAATGGCGCAATAATCCAAAACCAAGATAGCTCATGAACATCTGCTCCAAATGTTTGAAGCATTCTACTGGCATTGGCATTCTGAAGGGCAAACCCCATTTGAATACCCAGAAATCCAAAACTCATATTCCAGATTTGCCAAAAAGATAATATTCGTTTCTCAGCGCGCATATGCTTTATTCATTTGTACTGTAAACCTTGAAGTCCCATGCGTCTAATGAGACTTTATTTTTTTTACAACTCATTGAAAACGATTCGTCTGAAAAGAGCTCATTATAAGTTCCCTTACAATTGTCGCATTTGAATTTTACATTTTGCTTTGACTCAGAAAGGTTAAACAATCCAATGACACAGTTGTCTCTCTTTACTCGTTTAAATATCAACACATTTGGGTTTCCAGTTTCGATGAATTCAGGAAAGGCGCCAAAATCTCCATTCCATAGTGCTGGATTTTCCTTCTTAAACTTGAATAATGTATTGTAAAAACCATTCTTATCATAAGTTCCCCAATCGATAGAATCTTTTTCAAAAAATTCCAATCTGCGATTGAATGATGATTCCTGTCCATTATAAATGAGTGGCATACCATGTATAGTTGATGAGAGGACAGCAAAGCACTCAGCTCCTTTACCCATTCGTTCGTATTCTGTTCCATTCCATGAATTCTCATCATGATTTGAAGTAAAATGCAATCTGTATGCATTTGATGCGAATCTCTTTCTTTCTCTTTCAAAATAAGCGATTATTGAATCCGCATTCATGTGTTTTTTTGCCACCTCATTCATGATGTGATGAAATTCCCATCCATAAGTCATATCAAATGCCAAGTCGTGTAGCTTTTCTCCTTCATCTTCAGCCAGCATGAAAACAGGTTTAATTTTATCCAAAGCTCTTCTAGCATCATTCCAAAAATCGACGGGTACCCAACCCGCAACATCACAACGGTAGCCATCAATATCAAATTCTCTTACCCAATATTCCATGGCATCAATCATTGCTGACCTCATATCCATATTGTCGTAATTTAAATCTGACACATCCCACCAATCTGTTCCAGGTGGAGGCTGAACTCCTCCAATAGAATCTAGCGTATACCAATCTAGATGACCTTGTTCAATCCAAATATTGTCAGGAGAGGTATGATTTGCCACCCAATCTATAATTAATTTCATTCCTTGTGAATGTGTGAGCTGAACAAGTTTTTTAAATGAGCTTTCATTGCCAAAAAAAGGATTGATTTTTTTGTAATCTTTAACTGCATAATAGCTCCCTTTCGAGCCTTTTCGATTGAGCTCACCTATGGGATGAATTGGCATAAGCCAAATAATATCAATACCCATTTTTTTGAGTCGGGGTAATTCATCATAAATAGCCTCAAAAGTACCTTCAGAAGAAAATTGTCTCACATTGAGCTCGTACATTACAGCATCTTTTGACCATTCAGGCACTTGCTTAAAGTCCTGTGCCTGGTAATAAAATGATGTAATCAAGAATAAAATACTGACAATTGATTTTGCTTTTAGCATAATGTCGTTTTAGTGATATTAGAAAATTGTCTTGGCTCAAAAGATGATAGAAATCCCTGTTCTATTCTTAATAACCAGGGTTTTGGGTAAGATTGGGATTCAATATCAAATCTGATGTTGGAATAGGGTAGAGCTCCAAATGACTTGAAGTTCCAATCCCACTTACATCTCCACCTTTAAATGGCCATACATAGTCTCCACTTGTAAATTTTCCAAAGCGTATTAAATCTGTACGCCTTGAACCTTCCCAAGCGAGTTCTCTAGATCTTTCATCCAAAATATCATCTAGATTGATGCTTGACATATTATTGTTTGAATTACCATAGGCTCTTTCACGAAGCATATTGATATAATTCAATGCTGTTCCTTGGTCGCCATTTCGATATGCTGACTCAGCCAACATAAGATAAACATCTGCTAATCTAAACATGGGAAAATCAATATCCACATGAGCAGATGTTCCATTGTTAGACCCAACATCACCAACGGAGGTGACGTTTTTATATTTTGGATATGCATAGCCCTGTGTAAAGGTTCCCAAATTTGTAATTTCAAGCTCCTGTCCATCTCTGTAGAATAGAAATCTCGAATCTTCGGTAGTGTCTGGGAATTTATTTACAAAAGCAGATGTAGAGCGAAGACCTCCCCATTTACCATTTACGCCATAATCTGCGGCATTCATTGATCCACCTAAAGCTCCACAAACAAGATAAGTCGTTCCACCCCAAGTTTGTGCATACAATCCATCGTAAACTACAGGAAAAATTACCTCTGATGAGTTTTGGTTATCAGCTAAGAACAAGTGCTGATAGTCCATATCCAACTGGAATGCCCCGGAGTTGACGATCTGTTCGCAATAGTTCCTACAGTCATCGTATCTATTCGTACCAGAATACACTTCAGCATTCAAATAGACTTTTGCCAAAAGTGTTTTTGCAGCCTCCCTCGTAGCTCGGCCATAATCCACTGTTCCCGCTGCTGATAGAACGTTTGAAAGATCGATAAGCTCAGATTCCACATAATTGAATAAATCGGTTCTTGAAATTCTTTCCGGTTGAAAAGCACCAACACGATCCTCTTCTGTCACAAATGGAACGTTTCCAAAAAGGTCCATTGCATGGAAATAGCTCAGTGAACGGAGGAAGCGTGCCTCGTTCCTGTACATTCTAATCATTTCTTTATCTGTATCACTAAACCCGCGTTCGTCGAGTCGCTCATCTCTTGACTGATAAATGAACTCATTACACAATGTAATTTGGTAATAGATGCGATAATACATTCCTTTCACCCATCCATCATCAGCATTCCATTGCATTTTGTTAAGGGTAGGTATTCCTGGATCATTCCAACCACATACGGCTTCATCTGTCGGAAGCTCTTGAAGATTCCAAAGTACACGGACATATGCCGAAAACCCTTCGTCAATACCCGCAATGTCAGCTTGACCAGCGGGCCCCTGAAGTCCCGTCATTGACAAGCCAGAATAGAGCTTCGATAAAACATTAATATAGTTGTTTGGGTCGCTGTATACCACCTCTGAATTAAGCCCATAAGCAGGACTTTGGTTTAGGTTTTTTGTACACGAATAAAAAGCAAATAAGCTTAAAACTAAAAATGAGCTACTGATAATTTTCATGGTCGTTATTTAGTATGTTAAAATTCAAAATTTAGATTCAAAGAATACATTCTTGGTCTTGGATAAATGTTGTTGTCAATTCCTCCGCCTATTTCTGGATCAAGGCCTTTATAATTGGTTAGAACAAATACATTTTGTACGACGAATGAAACATTCAATCCAATATTAGATGATTTCAGCTTTCCAAAATTGTATCCAATATTCATAAAGTCCATTCGCAAGAAATCTGCACGCTCTAGATAATGGTCGCTCAATAGCTGATTTGTAGTAATCTCTTGAGTTTCGTCTTCGTAATATAGTGAACTGATGTTACTCAAGAAGCCTTGTGTACCATTAATAGATTGAAATGTTCCTGCATTAGAGTGAATATTGTTGTATATATATCCACCCAATTCTGATCTCATAGAAAGACCTCCAAACCATTTCTTGTAAGTGAAATTTAAAGCCATTCCCATAAAAACATCAGGAGC
>WTIB01000130.1:6284-8928 GCA_011522905.1 Crocinitomicaceae bacterium
GTAAAATTGGTACCAGCTGGCACGGTGACTGTTGCCAATAAATCAGTCGTGTTCTTTCTGTAGAAATCTAGACTTCCTGAAACGCGATCTTTAAGTATTCCAAAATCAAGTCCAATATTGTAGCTTTCTGTTTCTTCCCATTTTAGATTAGCGTCAAAGCCTCCTGGACGATATACGATATAAGGAACGCCTCCAAAAAGATATTGAGCAGTTGTGGTGCCTTCGAAATAATTAGAAATGTAAGCGTAGTCACCAATTCCATCTTGTTGACCAGTGACTCCATAACCAAATCGGAACTTAAGCATGTTTAACCAGCTCAAATCTTCCATGAATTTTTCCTCCGAAATGATCCATGCAGCCGATGCTGATGGGAAAAGACCCCATCTTGTTTCTGGACTAAATCTAGAAGAACCATCCATTCGAACGGAAGCATTCAATACATAACGATCCGCTATGCTGTAAATTCCTCGTCCATAATAAGACAATAAAACATTCTTAGTGTAAAACGGATTGGCTGCTTCTGGATAAATGACTGAATCTTGTGCAGCGTTGTAAACAGGTAGATTTGGGCTTTCTGTGCTCCAATCCTGATATGAATAACCCGCCGTTATATCAACCAAGTGTTTTGAGTTCTTTTCTCCATTATTAAAATTTAAGTAGGACTCAAAAAGCTTATTTTGCTTAGTTGAACGATACTCATTGTAGCTTCCATCTGTAAAATAACCGGATGCAGACGTTGAAGGAATCAGTACGTCACCTGAACCTTGAGATAAATCCGTACCTACATTAATCACAGCTTTAATCATAGGGAAAAAGTGCAATTTGTAGGAAAGCTTGGCATTTGCAATATATCGTTGTACACGACTCACATCTTCTTTTTGATTCAATAAGCCAACTGGGTTTCGAGCGGATAAGGTATTTGGCTTGTCATTGTTATCTAGCCATTCCCAATATCCCCCATAGATTGTAGTATCTGAATATACGGGTTGTGTGGGGTCAAAATAAGCAGCGCCTAAAGCACCTCGATTGGCAAAAAACGAATTGGTTTGAACGAGTTTTTGATTGACCTCAATATTTAAATGCTTGTCAAATAAAGAAGGATTTATATTCAATGAAAGTGAGTTTCTCATCATCCTGTCTCTTTTCAGAAGACCGTTATCCATACGATTTCCAAATGACAAACGATAAGGGAAGTTTTTTATGCCTCCTGTCAATGACACATTGTTATCAGCAACAAATGAGCTTCTAAAAACCTCTCTCTGCCAATCCGTACTTGCATCTCCAAGTAGAGCAGATTGTGCATTTGTTCCATTTTGTCCTACAACTTCACGAAATTGATCGGCGCTAAGTACATCTGCATATTTGGAAATGGTTGAAATTGAACTTTTCGAGTTCAAGGTAACCTTAAGCTTTTCAGTATTTAGTCCATTACCCTTCTTAGTGGTAATCAAAATAACTCCATTCGCACCTCTCGAACCGTATATAGCTGTAGCAGAGGCATCTTTAAGAACAACAAAAGAAGCAATATCATTAGGATTAATCAATGATAGCGGGTTAGCTGCTCCAGCAATTCCTCCATTATCTAAAGGTACTCCGTCGACAACAATCAAAGGATCATTACTTGCGTTGATGGATGTGCCACCCCTTAATCTTATGGTGCTTCCAGATCCAGGCGCACCGTCATTGGTGTTCACTTTTAGTCCTGAAACTTTACCCATAATCAATTGTTCCGGCGTAGCCATCGAACCTTTGACGAAATTCTTCTCACCTACAACAACAGCTGAACCTGTGAGATCCTTACTTCGCATGGTTCCGTATCCTATGACCACAACTTCATCCATGACCTGATCCTTTTTCATTACAAAGTCCAAAATGACTGGCTCTTGAGCCAAAATCACTTCTTGACTCAAATCTTGATATTCAAAGAGTTTAGCAGTTACTGTATAGGATCCTGGAGGAACTCCTTTAATGGAAAACAATCCACGGTCATCAGTTATAGCCCCTTTACCTGTACCATCAATAACCACCTTCACATTATATAAGGCAGTACCATCGGTATCTTTTACCGTACCTGACAGACTAGCGTTTTGTGCTACAGACCATCCAACGCATAAAAAGGTGCAAAAGAATAAATTGAAAAGCTTTGCTTTTTTCATAAAATTGGTTTTATCGTATCAAACAAATTTAAAATAATTTTAATCGAAATTGGCCTTGAAAAGAAATAGTTATCCAACGAAAACGATTGCGAAAGCTCTATTTCTGGATATTTTGATTTTTTCTCAAGAGAACTTCTAAAGAATGACTGAGAAGGGGTATTTATTTAAATTTTAATTCGATATTAAGTTTATCCTTCTCGAATTTGGCATCAGAAATGAATATCGTATGATTGGACTTTTTTGCTTTGACCTTTTTACCGTTCACCTTAATTTTCACCTTTGAATTTCGAGAATCATGAATCTTAAAGTTAAGCGCATTAGGAGAACTTTCCGTTGAGCTTACCCTTATTTGGCACTTGTTTTTATTCCAAAATGAATTAATAAGTATTTCATTGTTTTCCTTACTACTCAAATGTAATTTACGTTGCACTCCTTTAGATGAAGCGTCGGGAAAATAATGGATTACCACTTCATCTGCATTATAATAA
>WTIB01000282.1 GCA_011522905.1 Crocinitomicaceae bacterium
CATCAGCGAGGCGAGCTGAAGATTGGATATAAATTAAAATCTCACAGTTTGGAAGATTGTCTGCATTATATTTTTAATCAAACCGGTTTGTTATATGGTTTACCAGTATCAAACCTATACTGCCCAGAAAAATATGTTGCCCACCTGACAAGTGAAGAGAAACTTAAGCTTCTACTTTTCGAAAATCTTTTTTTCACTTACAACTATATTCAACCTAACGAGGAAATATCTTACGACTCATTCATTGATTCCCTTTTATCTTTTTATGAAAATTATGCCGATAAAATTCGTTTATGGGATTTAAATCTTGGACAAAACAAGATAGGCAAAATTGAAAAAATCATTAATGAACGAATCCGTTTAAAGTCAAAAATTGGAGACGGGAATTATTGGCTCAATCAAAGCTCCAATGGATTTGTGTTTGTTGATGTATTACTTTTTGCCATCTACTTAAATGAAGATACATTTAATCCAAAGGAGCTACACGAGGATGTTGTTTACAACGTCATTTTTTACATGACCAAATCGGCCCAAATTGATGGCCAAATAGAGGATAAAGAAATGAGGCTACTTCTTTATTTATTGCAATCTAGTAATTTAGAAGATGTCCGAATTAAAGAACTGGAATCATACATTAAAAACACGAACAAAGAAAATTTTGAAATTAAATACCCGCCAAGGTTATTACATCGAAAATTTATTTTTGAACTATGCGTTTATTTAAATTACGGAACGCATCAAGTAAAACCCGAAGAGGATCGAAAACTCCGTGCCATTGGAAAGCAACTGAATCTAAGTCAAGAAGAAATAGAAGAATCTTCGCTATTCAGTAGAACGTTTATTCTGAAAAACAGATCGAATCTATCAATTATTAATCAGGACAAAACACTTTCGGTATTCTATAAAAATATTCAAAATAAATGGTCAATGATTTTGGGCCGGAATAAAGAGAAGCTATTAACCGAACTTAAGGAAAGTAAAGAATTTATGGACTTGGTAAGTAAATCAGCTGTCAGAGATCTTTCAAGTGAAGAAAAAGAGATTATGAAAAAGCAATTTTACGACATACTTAAATCAATGCCTTCGCTTGCTATTTTTATGTTGCCAGGAGGGGCTTTATTGCTTCCCGTAGTTTCAAAACTTTTTCCAGAATTACTTCCTACTGCCTTTCAGGAAAATAACATAGATGATAACGAAAACAAGGAATAATATGCTTGAAGCTTATAATATTTCGTTATCATTTGACAAACCGGTTTTAAAAAACATCAGCTTCAAGGTCAAAAAAGGTCAGGTAATGGGATTGGTCGGTAAAAGCGGGGCGGGTAAATCATCTCTTCTTAACATATTGGCAGGACATTTAGCTCCGAATGAAGGGGAGGTTCATATTGAAAATAAAAAACTGACTGACCCAAGAGAGTTATTAGTTCCTGGTTATGAACAAATAAAAATCGTTTCTCAGGACTACCAATTGGACCCATATCATACGGTAGAAGAAAATATAAGAGAGGCATTAATTTCATTACCAGAATCCGAAAAGATAAAAAGATTAAGACAGTTAATGAAGTTAATGAAACTTGAAAACATTGCGGACATTAAAGCAATTGAAGCATCTGGTGGAGAACAACAGCGATTATCAATTGCTAGGGCAATTGCACTTAAACCTTTGGTGCTTTTATTAGATGAGCCCTTCTCAAACCTTGACGCTCATCTTCGAGCAAATTTATTTGATCACGTACGAAAGCTAAGAGATGAAGAAGGTATGACAATTATAATTGTTTCTCATGACGGACAAGACGTCCTGGGACTCTCAGATTTTATTTATTTTATGAATAATGGTAAAATTGGAGCACGAAAAACACCATTTAATGCATACTATAACTTAAAGCATCTGGGAAATTCAAAACTGTTTGGAATTGTTAATCAAATTAAGTTTGAAGAAAAGAAAATTAGATTCAGACCAAACGAATTTGAAAATGGAAACGATGTAAGAATAAGCTATCAGAATTCAATTTTTTTGGGGACCTATTATTTGAATTATTTTTTAACAAAGAATGATGAACAGGTCATCCTCTCAAGCAATCGTCCACTTAACAAATTACAATCAGTGAATATCAAAAAAAAGAACTTTAAAGGCAAACAATCGTTTGAGAATTAAGGAAAGTATATTGATTCACATTTTACTATTAATAACATTTATTTTTTCTCCCTAAAAATTTATTTGCAATCGTTATTTTTAAAAAAAATATTATGGTAAGGTCATCT